>CAKZKZ010000909.1 GCA_937124495.1 uncultured Dokdonia sp.
TTTATACGTACAATGGGTGAAGCATCTCCCGTAGGGCGGGTCAGTGTTTGCTTCATATCGTTACCAAATCCGTCAATTACTATGGGTGGTGCTGTGCTTATTGCTGTTATTGGCTCATTACTAGGTGTTACACGTGGTGGTGCTTCAGCAAATAGACCTAGCAACAGCAGAGGTGGTAGTCGCCCAACGACAGCTACAAGACCTAGTGGAAATAGTCGTCCTAGCTACTCTAGAGGCGGAGGTTCTACAAGACCTAGCAGTAATGCACGACCTAGAGGAACACGTCCTCAAGGTTCAGCAAGACCAGCAAGTCGTCCAGCTTCACGTCCAGCAACTAGACCTAGCTCATCAAGATCTAGATCTGTAGCTCCAAGGTCATCTTCATCAAGAAGTAGCGGTGTGTCGAGAGGTGGTGGATCTTCAAGATCTTCAAGTGGATCAAGAGGAGGATCTCGTGGTGGTGGAAGAAGAGGATAAATAGAGTTTCTTTATAATTTTATCTAGCTAAATTTATTATGAAAAAAATATATATAATTGTTGCACTCGTATGTGTGACGGTCACTTCCTATGGCCAAAGTATCGCTGATGGTTTACGATTAGGAACTACAGATGTTGCTGGTACAGCCCGCTTTAGAGCATTAGGAGGAGCATTTGGGGCATTAGGAGGAGACTTAAGTGCTATTGGAATTAATCCAGCAAGTAGTGCCATTTTTACTAGAGGTACAACTTCATTTACATTAGCTGTAGATTCCTATGATAGTGATGTAAATTATTTTGGAACTTTGAATGATACTACAGATGGTGATGTTTCATTTAATCAAGCAGGAGGTGTCTTTTTAATAGAAGCAAACCCAAGCTCAAAATGGAATAAAATAGCACTTGGATTTAATTATGATCGGTCAGCAAACTTAGATGATGAGTTTTTTGCTTCTGGAATTGGAAATACTTCTATAGCTAGTTACTTCTCAGCGTTTGCACAAGGTGTTCCACTTGATTTACTAGAACTTCAAAATGGAGAAAGCATCTCAAGCCTATATCAATTTTTAGGAGAACAAGAAGGGTTTGGAGCGCAACAAGCACTTCTAGGGTTTCAATCTTTTATAATAGACCCAGTAGATTTTGATGACCCTAATAATACTGCATACACTTCAAATATTGCCGGAAATGCTTTTGATCAACAATACTCATTGAGATCAGAAGGGTATAATAGCAAAGCATCTTTTAATATTGCAGCTCAATACGACGAGCGACTTTCTTTTGGTTTAAATCTTAATTCACATTTTGCTGATTATACAGAATCTACAGTATTAGTTGAATCTAATGATAATGAAACAAGTTTAATTAGTGGAGTTCGATTTGAGAATAATTTACGAACGATATCTAATGGTTTTTCTTTTCAGTTAGGAACGATTATAAAAGTGAATCAAAATGTACGTGCAGGATTTACCTATGATTCTCCAACTTGGTATACTATCTCTGAAGAAAGCTCACAACGTATTTCTACTTCTGGAAATGATGCTGATGGTGATTTTACCACATTAGTAAATCCTAGAGTTACAAATATCTTTCAAGATTACGAACTTAGAGTACCTGGGAAATATTCAGGAAGTCTAGCCTACCTTTTTGGAAAGTCAGGACTTATTAGTTTTGATTATATGTATTCAGATTTTTCTAATCTCACGTTTAGACCTACGAATGATCCATTTTTTCAAGAACAAAACCAAACGATAGAGAACACATTGACAGCATCTTCTACTTTTAAAATAGGAGGTGAGTATCGTATTAAAGAATGGAGTTTAAGAGCAGGATATCGTTTTCAAGAAAGTCCTTATGAAGATGGAGAGACTTTAGGTGACCTAACTGGATACTCTGTAGGTGCTGGTTATAATTGGGGAAAAATAAAATTTGACCTCGCTGTAGATCGATCAGAACAAGATCGTAATCAAGCATTATTTACTACGGGACTTACAAGTCAAGCGGCTATCAATAGAAGTAATACAGCTATTGTCGGAACACTTACTTTTAGTTTATAAATAATAATATACACTATAAAAAAACAGAACAAGGTAGTCATCAGGCTACCTTGTTTTGTTTTTATAGTATATTTAAAGTTCCTTTATAAAAAAACATACAATAGATGAAAAAAATTATCGCTTTTGCAGGAAGTAACAGTAAAAAATCTATCAATGGTCAACTTATAGAATATGTAGCCGCTCAAATTACAAGTGCTTCTGTTTCTGTGATACAATTAACGGATTTAGATATTCCTATGTATTCTATCGATATAGAAACAGCACAAGGATTTCCTGTTGATGTAACCATTCTAAAGAATAAAATTTCAGAAAGCGACGGACTTATTTTATCTGTAAATGAACATAACGGAACGGTGTCTGCTTTTTTTAAGAATATTCTTGATTGGTTATCTAGAGTAGATCGTAACTTTTTAAGTGGAAAAAAAATTCTTTTAATGAGTACATCTCCTGGTGCTAGAGGGGGTAAGACAGCTTTAGAATACACTAAAGGTTTCTTGCCACATGTGGGTGGAAATGTGGTGGAAAGTTTTAGTTTCCCTTCATTTCAAGAAAATTTTGATGATGCATCAAAAGCAATTACAAACCCAACATTAGATATGGGAGTAGGGGAAGTCATCGCTTCTTTTCTTCAAGAAGTAGACGGGTAATTTTATTTACCCATTTCTAATAAAGCAACGTCAAAGGGAGAGCTAAAGCTCACTTTTCCGTCAATGACCCTTATTTTTTGTTTGGAGTAGGTGTCTATGACGTAGTCCGCTTTCGCGAAAGCGTCATCAACAAAAAACTCTTTTTTCCCAAATGGGAGATTCAAACCAACGATTACGTGATCTGTGTACTTCCCTTTGGTAAGATGACGACTGAAAATGAAGTAGGGTTTGTTACTAATAACTGTATGTTTTCCAGCTCCTATAGCGGGATGATTTGCTCTAAACTGCCCTAATTTTCTCCAGTGTTTTAAAACTGCTTTTGTCTCTGCAGAATTTTTCTGATCTTCCCAATTCATAAAACTACGAAGTGTAGCGTCTCCTTGCGTTCCTTCTATAACAAGATTTCTAGCACTTTCATCACCGTAATAGACTTGTGATATTCCAGGAGTAAGCAACAGCTTTGTGCCTGTCTCTTTTGCGTTTTCCCTGTTCACATCAAAAGGTTGCCCATCATCGTGAGAAGTAGCATAATTAGTAACGCTTACACCTTTATGAGACGTGTTGTTTATACTGTCATATTTTGCAAATAGCGTTTCATAATCACCTTGTGCATCATACTTGAATTGAAAATTGATAAGGTTATCAAAGCCATTAGCAAAATAATCTACCTTAGTACCATCACCAAAATCAAATGCTCGTCCACCATCTACAGAGTAATTATAGACTTCTCCGAACATGAAGAATTTGTTGTTATCTAATACATTATCTGGATGCGCTGTTTTATAAGAAGCGAATGCTTTGTCTGCTTCTGCGCGTAAAACAACCCAAGAGGCTTCATCTACATGTTTTGCGGTATCTACGCGATAGGCATCTATTCCTAATTCACGCACATAATCTGTGAGCCATTTTATGATATAGTTTCGCGGTGTTTTTTTATACTTGTTTTCAGTGAAAAAAGCATCGAGTTCTTTTGTTTCTTGCTCATAACGTCCTTCTGATTTCCACTTTGCCACAAGAAGTTCAGGAAGTTCAACTTCTGTGATGCTTTCTGTAAGAATATCTGGTAAATTTTCTACCAGACTACAGGCTGTTGTATTCTCGTATGTTGAAAATTGACAGTTGGGATCTTCTCTTGCCCAGTCTGTGCCCCAGAACAGATCTTGATCTGTTACGGGCCCAGTATGATTAAGCACGACATCCATT
>CAKZKZ010000910.1 GCA_937124495.1 uncultured Dokdonia sp.
GTCGCTTTATCTTTTCCTAGTTCAATTTTAAGCTGATGCGTATATTTTTCTAATGCAGATGCACCTTTGGCTAGAGGTATTTTATAGAGTCCCATCATAGCACGATCAAAGGAAAATACGCCTAATCCTTTACTATTCCCTCTGAGTGTTGGACGTTTTAACAAGTCATCTTTCACTAGATCGGTATAGTGGTTTAGTTCCTTCTGTATTTTAGGAGCGATCACTTCTAAAAGCTCCATCTTTCCAAAATAGCGATGCCCTTCTAAATCTTTTATAGAGCTTGGTGTTGGATTTCCGTACCAATCACTTGAGGTGGCAATACGTCCTTTTGCATTTTGAATAACGTTTTCTAGACTTTGGGCATTACCCATAAAAAGCCTTTGGGATTGACTCTCAACAAAATCGTGATAATCTCCAGGACTTCCAAATTGGATATACTGAAAACGCCTGTTCTCAAAAGAATGTGTATGTATGATAGGATTAGACACGGGTGGTATATTCTTTTAAAAAATCCTTTTTAGCCTGTGCAGATTTATAGGTGTTTATAAACCCATCATAGCTAATTTCTATCTTAATCCTTTTAGCCTTTTCGCTGTTCATTACCCAGAAGTAACTCTCTAAGGCATCATGTAATGTCTTACCGTTAGCAAGCGGTGTAAATCGAGTATCACTTGAATCTTTAATACCCATTTCGCGAAACATTTCTAGTACGTAAGAACGTTGCAGGTTGAGCATCGTACGAAGGGTCATAATATCTTCCGTGGTATCATCCGATGCATCTTTTGCCTCATACCGTAAAATGGCTGTACGAATGGCTTGACAATGTGCTACCAGTTCAGGATAGATTAGCGCTTTTTCTAGCTTCTCGTTAAAACCAACATGGTAGATGCATCCGCTAAAACGGTCAATAAGAGAGGCATCTTGCTTACTATTTCCTACATAATGCTTACTAAAACCTTTCCCTGTGGTATTCCCTGTAGCGATACATCCAAAATGCGGATGCTTTACAATCGCTTCATTTAGTCCATTAAAAATTACTGCCTCTTCACTTGCACTTTTTGCTAAGGCGTCATTAAGCAAACTTGCTGTGTTAGGATCAAGCTTAGGCATTTCATCTAAGATCAAGATTTTCCCGTCTCGCCAAGCTTCTATAAGCGCTCCTTCTTTATAGCCTGTCATGGTCTGCCCACCTTTAATCTCGGTGGGTGATGTCCATTGGCTACAATTAATGGTGATGTATGGAAGCTCTTTTTTATCACGCTCATGCCGACCGAAAAGAGAATAACTCACTTTTTCCGCCAAGGTCGTCTTTCCTGTTCCTGCTGATCCGACCAAAAAGACATTATTGCCCCATATCAGATCATCCAAAATCTTCATAAAATTGGGAATCTGATCAATCTCTGGAATGTCTAGTTTCAATTGTTTATATCGCTCGTTTGTCATCATAGTGTTTCTTCTAATTCTTTATATAAATTCAGTTTTGCGACCAACTCTGTAAGTGGTGTAATTTCATTGACTTCACTATTGTAAGCTACCTTCCCAAGTTCTAAGGCGGTATATCTTCCAAATACAAACTCTGTATTTCCACTCTCGTGTGGATGGTTGACAATAAAATACCCTAATGTCTCTATAGCCTTGTATAATGGTGTATCTCTAAGGGTATCGGTAAGTGCTAAATAATCCTTTAGTACTCTGGTATCGCTACTAGCACTTTTCCATAATGCGTAGGATTCCCTAGCATCTTTAAAAACAGGGATGAGCGTGAAATTATACCGCTCCTTATCGGAAAGACGTCTATTGTACACGACACGCCCTAATGGATAACGACCATCCCCTTCAAAAAAGTTTTCAAAGCCTGCACTTGGATGACTTGATTTACCATAAGCAGTACCAAGTTCATATACATACCTTTTGTTAGATCGCTCGGTCCGCGACCGCCAGTCTTTTTCGTTTTCTTCTTTTAACTGTTTAACCTGTTTTGTACTATCTAAGTAATACACTCCATAGTCATTGAGTTTGTTTAAAAATAAAGGGAGATTAGACAGAGATATACTCCCTGTCATTTCATTTCCATTCTGCACAAAATCAGGTAATTCATTGGAGTCAGCCCCCATTCTTGGGGTAAGTAATTTTTGAAGTT
>CAKZKZ010000911.1 GCA_937124495.1 uncultured Dokdonia sp.
CCAATTTATCTATTTGGGAAACGACAATATTTGAAATATTGATAGCATTATATGCTTGACTAAAGTATAAGCTTATAGCACCGCCAGTGGCTGCGGTATATTGATAATCGTAATATACTTCGTTAGATCTCCTACCAGTTGTTACTAGAACAGCATTGTCAGACATAATATCTGGGATTCCTTGCAAGGCAGATCCTGGAGCTGAATAATAACCAAATAATTGATTGTACATGCCGTCTACAGCTGTTTGAAATTCTGTAGGTCCTTCTAAAAAGTCTACAGGATTAACAGAAGTAAATGGTTCTAAATTGTCTATTTCATCACTACATGAGTATGTCATTCCCAGTAATAATGCTGATACTATTGTTAATTTTATTTTTTTCATTTCTGTTTTTTTTATATTTAAAACCCTATTTCTACACCAAATGTATATGAACGTGTTTGTGGATAACTGAATAAATTAAAAGCTCCAGCTACAAATCCTGCGTCACCAGGTTCTGAAGTTTCCGCTGAGCCAATTCCTACTTCTGGATCTCCTTCAAAACCAGTTACAGTCAATATATTTTGTCCAGTTCCATAGATTCTCAAAGAGCTAATGAATAATTTTTCAGTAAAAGTGCTTGGGAGATTATAGGCTAGTGTTAATGACCTTAAGCGTAAGAAATCTCCTTTTTCAAGGAACCTAGTTGATGTTTGATCTGCTGTAGCCTGAAATAATGGACTTGGAAGAACATCAGTATCTCCTGGTTGTTTCCAGAAGTTCAATGCTTCTGTTCGTAAGTTGGAATCTATATTTCCAATAGCCACACCAGCTTGTCTTTGAAAATTGATAATATAATTCCCAGCTTGAAAAGCCCAGTCTGAGCGTAAGCTAAAACCTTTCCAGCTTAGATTGGTGTAAAAGCCTCCTTGAATATCTGGAGCGGGTGACTTACCTTCTAAAAGGGTTTGAAAATCAGCACTAAAGTTGTCAGTAATTGCATCATTTTGATCAAGATATAATGGAGCTCCATTGGCTGGATTAACACCGGCATATCTTGGTAAGAAAAATGTGTTTAATTCTTCGCCTTCTCTTAAAATAGTATTCCCATTAATAATATCTGCTCCATCGAGAAGTGATATTACTTTGTTGTTTAATTGAAATGAGATGTTACCTCCTGTAGAAAATCTGAAATCACTATTTCTTATAATATCATAGTTTAGAGAAATTTCTAATCCTTGGTTTTCAATTTCTCCTACGTTTGTTGTTACAGAATTGTCAAGATCTCCTTGTGTTAGAGAAAGTGGCCTAGGTAATAAAAGTTCATCAGAGTTTCTTTGGAAAAAATCTACAACTCCATTTAAACGATTGTTAAATAACCCCCATTCAACACCTATGTCTAACGTTCTCTGTGCTTCCCATTGAATATTAGGATTTCCTAATCCAAAAGGAATTAATGCTGCATTTCCATTAAATGTACTAAAGCCTGCAAGGTTCAAAAATTGAAAATTCCCAATTGCTTGATTACCCGCGGTTCCTAATGAAGCTCTTAGTTTTAAATTGCTTATAGTGCCATTGTCTGCAAGGAAACTTTCATTTGAAATATTCCAAGCTACACTGCCGCTCCAAAAATATCCTTCTTGATTATTTGGGCCAAATCTAGTTGATGTATCCCTACGTATACTTCCAGATGCAACATATTTTCTATCGTAATCATAAGTTAGAAATAAACCTTGAGAAAATAATCTATTCCTAGATTCATCAGAACCTGCAGTCTGAGCTTCTGTTGCAACATCTTGAAATGGGATGTCTGGAGATGGGAAACCTCTGCTAGTAGAAAATTGGCTAGTAAAAACACGTTCAATATATTCTAAAAGGAAATCTGCTTGAATATTATGTACTCCGTTAAATGTGTCTTCGTAGCTTAGCGTATTCGTTACATTATAACGTAAATCAATAGAGGCATTATCTGTTTGGGTTCCAGGAAAATTAGCATCTCCTATAAATCCTTGAAGAACACCGCCAGGTAGTGACCTATTTGTTCTGTTGAATCTATTGGATGTCGCACCTACTAGGAAATTGTTAGAAAACTTATTAGAGAGCTTGATATCTGCTCCTAAGCTACCAATGATTAAGAAGTTTCTGTTGTCTTCTGGCTCTGTTTGAAGAGCTCTGGCAATTGGAAATCCAGTGGATGTAGGATTAAAAACATTTTCGCCATTGTCATCAGTTGCAATACTGCCGTCTTCATTCCTTAAAAATAGAGGTTCATATGGGTTGTAATCGTATAAACCTCTAAATGGGTTTTGCACATTGTTTCTGTCTCTAGGTAAATCTGACGTATTCCGAGATAAAGAAATATTTGTGGTTAGTTTTAACCATTTTTTAGCTTGATACGAGGTGTTTAAACGTATTGATGTTCTTTCAAACCCATCAATACGATCTATAATACCTGTATTCTTACTATATGCAAGAGATAGGAAATAGCTTAGCTTCTCGTCCCCTCCAGAAATAGAAAGGCTGTTATTTTGGATAAACCCTTGTCTTAGTAATTCTTCTTCCCAATTTGTATCTAATGCTATAAGATTAGCAAGCTCTTCTGGTGTAGATGTCGCTCCAGGTAAACTCTGTGCAGCAGCGACTCCTAATTCTGCAAATTGTCTTTCAATATCTAGTTTTCCCCTTGCATCTAAAAGGTTAAATGGGTCAGGAGTTCGTTGAGAAAAACCTATAGAAGAATTAAAGTTAATTTTAGCTTCTCCATTTTTTCCTTTTTTGGTTGCAATTAAAACAACCCCATTAGCTCCACGAGAACCATATAAACTTACTGTAGCGGCATCTTTGAGAATAGAAAAACTTTCTATGTCATTTGGATTAATGTTATTTACATCATTAGCATCGATTGGAACCCCATCTACAACATATAAGGGTGTGGTCGAGGCGCTTAAAGATCCAATACCGCGTATTTGAACAAATGCAGTTTGTCCAGGTCTTCCATTTGCTCCTACAACTTGCACTCCAGCAGCTTTGCCTTGTAGTGCGTTGTCTAAACTGGTAGAAGGGACTAAGTTTTCTATATCCTTGCCAGTAACTGTAGATATAGCTGATGTCGATAACTCTTTGGTTCTGCTGCCAAAACCAATAATTACGATTTCGTCGAGCGTGTTGTCCGCCTCTAAAGTAATAGTAATGGAGGTTTGACTACCTATAGGTATTTCTACATTTTTAAACCCTACATAACTGACAACAATAATGTCAGTAGCATTTACATTAGGTAAGGAAAACTTACCATCAAAATCTGTTTGTGTACCATTGGACGTGCCTTTTACTAAAACATTAGCTCCTGGTAAAGGACCCTCAGCTTCAAAGACTGTTCCTGATACTGTTTTCTGTTGTGAAAAAGCAGTTTGAACTGCAAACACTAGGAATAGTGTTAACACTAGGCATAATTTTTTTTTCATCTCTTTTAAATATTAATTTTTTAATAAAAACACAGTGAAAAATTATTTTCATAACTCATCACTAATGAATATCCACTTAGCTAGGTTTAAGTGAATTATTTCTAAGTAAAATAGGAGGGTGTTAAAGCATTTTATTTTTAAGTGTAGAATTACCTTGCATTCAGTTTATGAATAGCTTCGAGTGACTTAATTTTATTTTATGTAATTCTTTTAAAATGCGTCTCGGGTCATTATTTATGATCCACAATGGATTAAAATAGTAAGAAGGTGCTGCCCGATATTTTTCTATTTCTATTTAAATTTTACCTTTTTATGGCAGGATGTAGATAATGCCGATAAAGTTTTACCATTATGTTAATTTTAACATAATGGCAGAGGTGATATTGCTTAAAAACGGATAGCGAGTTGAAAATGAAGCTTAGTATTTGCAAAGCGAAATACTTGATTTTCTGCTTTCCCATTAGCAAGGTTTATGTTAAAAATGCCAGCTTTTGTTCGTAATCCAGCTCCAAATCCAAAACTTACTAACTTTTCTTTTTGATCAGTAATTTCATTTTCAAAATAGGCAAGATCTATAATACTGTGTACATAGATGCTGGAATTTAATACATACCTATATTCTGTATTTAATGTGCTCACAAGATTTGCGAAAATGCTATTCTCTTCAAAACCTCTTATGCTTGTAATTCCTCCAAAACGATATAATTCATTGGTGAGGTAGGAATCAGATAGGAGAACTTGTGTTTTGTTTTTAAGATAAATCTGATTAGTTGCGTTCAGTTTGAATATATGGCTAGCCGTTGCATTTACATTTATCTGATTTTCTTTCGTGTCGTTAGATGTTCTGTCTCCAATTTCTCCATCAATAATAAATTGACTTTTGATTGGAAAGAAAAAATCTGATTGTAATTTTGAATATGTAAAACTACCCAATATTCTCTGCTGTGTGTAGTCTTCTATGATTTCATTGGTAGTGTCAGCAGATTCAATAAGATCTTCAGATTGCTTTGATTTATACCCTAAAGAAATCGTATTGTTAGCGTTTATTTGATAAAATAGGCTTACTTCTTGACTATTCTCAGAAAAAGTGCTGTCTCGTCTGAATAATGATAATTGTGTTTCAAGGCCAAGAGGACTCCTAAATAAGTAGGGTAATGTCGCTTTTACGTTTAATTGTGTCTGGTCATCACCATCACTTTTATAATTAAGTAATAACGTTTCTCCGTAATTAAGATTATTAGTAAGTATAAGATCTATGTAACCATCCAGTTGAAGTTTATTGGTTTCTTCATTTGTTGCAAATCCTAGAAAACCATCAAAGCGATTATTTATTTTTCGTTCTAAATAAAAATAAATGGTTGTACTGTCTTTTGTAAACAATACTTGAGGATCTTTCTTTGAGGTGATAAAACTAAGATTGTTTAGCCGTTCATTTTGTTCTAAGAGTTCTTTTTGATTAAATAGTTTTCCTTCCTTTATTCTCGCATAGTGTTTTATAAAACCTTTTGGTGCTTTTTTATATCCATTTATAATGATACGATTCGCATAACGATTCAAATCTTGTTCTATAGAAAGTATTCCGGTAAGTGTATTTGTATTGTTTTTGGAAAGTGATTTTATTTGAAAGCTAGTAAAAGGATTTCCGCTGTTTGCAGCAATAGTAGTTAGATTTTCTAATATCGCTTTCGCGAAAGCGGTCTCCATAAGTATGCTATCGTTTTTTACAGGAATGTCAGCTTTTTTAAGATACTCTTTAATAGATGCTTCTTGTCCAACATATATCTTGACATACTTGTAGTGTTTGCCTAAATTCATTCTGGATGCATAAGAAGAATCGTTGATTTTATTTCTTTTTTCAGTAATGTCTATGTAGCCTAATTCAGATAAAGTGATTTTAATACTATCTATAGTTTTGTATAATGGAGTTAGTTCTTTGAAAGTTTTTGGATACCCTATACTGTCAATTATTTTTGTTTCTATAGGGGATTCGCTTTTTATAGTGAGGGTAAGTTTTGCTTCTTGAGCTGTGCAATAAGAAAAGCTACTTATGTATAGAGAAAAAAGGATGTAAATAAAACGTCTCAATCAGGTTTAGTTTTTGATGTAAATCTAACGGTTTTTGAATATAAAAAGTGTTTTAAAGGATATATAATAAGAAACCGTTTTAAAATAAGTAGGTTATTATTTGAATAATCTTAAAATAGTTGTACTTTTGCAAGCCCTTAAATGAGGGATAGTTAAATTTTAACAAATTTTAGGTAGAAAGAAATTATGCCAACAATTTCACAATTAGTACGAAAAGGAAGAGTCAAAATAACTAAGAAGAGTAAATCGGCTGCTTTAGATTCGTGCCCACAACGCCGCGGCGTATGTACTCGTGTTTACACGACTACACCTAAGAAACCAAACTCGGCTATGCGTAAAGTTGCGCGTGTCCGTTTAACAAATGGTAAAGAGGTGAATGCATACATTGGTGGTGAAGGACACAATCTTCAGGAGCACTCGATAGTATTAGTTAGAGGAGGAAGGGTAAAAGATTTGCCAGGAGTTAGATATCATATTGTACGTGGAGCCTTAGACACCGCGGGTGTTGCAGGAAGAACGCAATCAAGATCTAAGTACGGTGCAAAACGCCCAAAAAAGTAAATCATCAACACTTTTAAAGAGAAGAAATGAGAAAAAGACAGGCCAAGAAGAGACCACTTTTACCAGATCCACGCTTTAACGATCAGTTAGTAACTCGATTTGTTAACATGATGATGTGGGACGGAAAAAAATCGGTAGCTTTTAAAGTTTTTTACGATGCAATTGATATTGTAGAAGAAAAGAAAACAGACGAAGAGAAAACTGCACTTGAGATGTGGAAAGAAGCATTATCTAATGTAATGCCACACGTAGAAGTGCGTAGTCGTCGAGTAGGAGGGGCAACTTTCCAAATTCCTATGCAAATCCGCCCAGATCGTAAGATCTCAACTGCTATGAAGTGGTTGATTGGATTCGCAAGAAAAAGAAACGAAAAGTCAATGGCTTCTAAGCTTGCTGCAGAAATTCTTGCTGCTGCAAAAGAAGAAGGTGCTGCTGTTAAAAAGCGTACTGATACGCATAAAATGGCAGAAGCAAATAAAGCATTTTCACACTTTAGATTCTAAGAAATGGCAAGAGATTTAAAATTCACTAGAAATATTGGTATTGCTGCTCATATTGATGCAGGAAAAACTACTACTACTGAGCGTATTCTTTATTATACAGGTGTAAGTCATAAAATTGGAGAGGTGAATGATGGTGCTGCT
>CAKZKZ010000912.1 GCA_937124495.1 uncultured Dokdonia sp.
GCTTGGGTGGATCCCATATCAATCACCAAGGTTTGATCACCTATATGATCTAGTACATCTGGAAGCACTTTTGTCGCAATATCTACAGGGATAGAAAGCACCACCACATCTGCATCCTTTAGTGACGAGATGCTTGCTTCACCATCAATCAATCCTATTTTTACAGCTTCAGCTACATGCGCTGGAGTAGTATCTATCCCAAAAATCTTGGCTTTTGGATATAGTTTTCTAAGATCTCTTGCAAAAGAGCCTCCTATAAGTCCTATTCCTATAATGTATATTTTATCCAAGTGTTTTTATTTTTTATCCGCTACTTCAACAGGCTCAGCATACCATTTCGCGAAAGCGTTATTAAAATCGATCAATAGCTTTTCTTATTTGATCTTCTGTGACACATAAACTAAAACGAATGTATCCTTCTCCCTGACTACCGAATATCGTTCCAGGTGTTATAAAAAGATATTTTTCTAGTAATACAGTATCTATAAATTGTTCTGCATCTATTCCGTCAGGGAGTTTTGCCCACACAAAAAGCCCTACACTATCTTCTGAGTACGTACAGTCTAATTTTCTTGCAAGTGTATAGATAAGATTACGGCGTTTTCTATATATATCATTAATGGACACAAACCAAGAATCATCCAGTTGCAATGCAGCAATAGCACCTTGCTGAATGCCATAAAACATCCCACTGTCCATATTTGATTTCACCTTCAGAATATGATTTATATGCGTCTTACCCCCCATCACCATACCAACACGCCAACCAGCCATATTAAAACTCTTACTTAATGAATTGAGTTCTAAAGCTACCTCTTTTGCTCCTTCAATAGCGAGTATAGATGTAGGGTGATCATTCAGAATAAAACTATACGGGTTATCATTTATGATGAGTATATTATTTGCTTTCGCGAAAGCGATTAATTCTTTAAAGAAGCCTTCTTGAACAATGGCACCTGTAGGCATGTGCGGATAATTCACCCACATCATTTTTACCTGACTCAAATCTTGTTCTTGTAATGCTTTAAGATCTGGTAACCAATGATGTGTTGCATCCAAATCATAAAAAACAGGAATTGCTTCGACTAATTTGGTCACAGCGCTATAGGTTGGATATCCAGGATTAGGAATCAATACCTTGTCTCCTGGATTGAGAAAAGCCATACTAATGTGCATAATCCCTTCTTTAGACCCCATTAAAGGCAATACCTCTGTTGCTGGATCTAAAATAACTTCATAGTGTTTTTTATAAAAACCTGCTATTGCATCTCTCAATTCAGGGATACCTGTATAACTTTGATATTGGTGTGCTTTAGGGCTTTCTAATCCCTTTTTTAAGGCTTCTACAACAGCAGCTGGAGCAGCAACATCCGGACTACCAATACCCATATTTATAATAGGGTGTCCAGCAGCTTCAAGCGCACGTACTTCTTTAAGCTTACGCGAAAAGTAATACTCCTTAGTTTCCTGTAATCTATTTGCTGGTTGTATCATCTCTTTTGGTTTTTATATTCTCCCAATACTTTTAAATCTGTAGACATGATATCTAATACTTTTTTTGCTTTTTCATAATCGCTATACGCATCAAAAGTTACATCTACAAAAAACACATATTGCCAAGGTGTTTCTATAACAGGCATAGATTGTATTTTAGTTAGATTGAGTTTGCAATCACTCATCACATTAAGAATCGTTGCCAGACTCCCTCGTTTATGATCTGCTGTAAAACAAATAGAAGCCTTATTGCAATCTGTATTGATTTGTTTTTCTTTTGTACTTAACACAAAGAAACGTGTTTCGTTGTGCTTAATCGTTTGTATTTGAGGAGCAATAATATCCAAGTCGTATATCTGAGAAGCAGTCACACTTGCAATAGCACCTATCCCTTTAAGTCCTTCCTTTTGAATTTGACGAGCAACACCTGCGGTATCTGTATCTTCTACTAGTTTTATAGAAGGGTATTTTTGAAAAAACCTACGGCATTGTATATGTGCCATAGGATGCGACCAGACCTCTTTAATATCTGCTATCGTTTGTCCAGGTAATCCCATCAGATTGTGTTGTATATCTAAATAGAATTCTCCTTCTATCGTAAGCTTATGCTGATCTATCAATGCATAATTAGGCAAAATAGCACCCGCGATAGAATTTTCTATAGCCATGACAGCTTCCGTAGCTTTCCCAGTAACTAATTGGTCTACTAGTATAGGGAAAGACATACACTCTATGACATCAATCCCTGAGTTAAAAAACTCCTGAGCTACCTTATGATGGAAAGATCCTTTTACGCCTTGAATTGCTATTTTCATATATCTATTATCTTACTAATGAGTATTTCTACATCGTTTTCATACTATTAAAAAAACAAAAAGTCCTGATAAAATTATCAGGACTTTTAAAAGTTTTTGAGTGTATTTATTACAATCACCGTCCCGATTTCATCTGCCCGAAGAAAAAGAAATAGTTATTCCAGTAATAAACGTTTGTAAACATTATGAATTTGTTATGCTGTAAATGTAAAAAAAAAAGTAAGGTAGTCGACATAAGCGACTTATTTTTTCTACTTTTTTTCAGTAGGTTCATTTTTTACAAAAAACACGTATGATTTAACCTACATTATACAATAGAAAACCTATTACATAATTCAGGTTTAATAAAAAACTGTCAAAATAATATAGAATATGTATTATTCTTATTCGTTAGCTTTGTAAAAAGCCTCGTTTATGTCTATCACTGTAAAAAATATAACAAAAACATATAGTACCCAAAAAGCACTAGATGACGTTTCCTTTACACTCAATAAAGGGGAAATTGTTGGTTTTTTAGGACCTAATGGTGCAGGAAAGAGTACAATGATGAAGATCCTAACTACATATCTATCTCCTAATCAAGGAACAGCTTCTGTAAATGAGTATGATACAATAGCAGATACACAAAACGTACGTAGATCTGTAGGGTACTTACCAGAACACAATCCTTTATATTTAGAAATGTATGTCCGTGAGTATCTCACTTTTAATGCACAGGTGCACAAAGCTTCAAAAGAACGCATACAAGAGGTGATAGAACTTACTGGACTTACTGTAGAAGCACATAAAAAGATTGCACAACTCTCAAAAGGATATAGACAGCGTGTTGGACTTGCAAATGCTTTATTACATGACCCAGAAGTATTAATCTTAGATGAACCAACAACAGGGCTTGATCCTAATCAATTATTAGAGATACGTGGACTTATCAAATCTATAGGAAAAGAGAAAACCATACTCATGAGTACACATATCATGCAAGAAGTTGAAGCTATATGTGATCGTGTGATCATTATTAATAAAGGTAAAGTAGTGGCAGATCGTAACCTAAAAGACCTTAGAGAAGGCCAACAACAAACAGTTATTGTTGAGTTTGATTATCGCATAGAGACTGTTGCTTTAGAAAGACTAGACAAGGTAACTTCTGTAAAAAACACACACGACTTTATCTATGAGATCACGTTTGACACTAAAGAAGACATGCGCTCTAAAGTATTTGATTTTGCACATGACAATGATCTTAAAATCTTACAACTTAATCAAAAGAATGCTAGTTTAGAAGGACTGTTTTTGGAGCTCACTTCAAAATAAAACACTCTTAAACACAAGAGTATCTAAGAGTGTTTAACATCAATTTAAATTCTATAACTGAATTGTAAAGCTTTGATCTCCTATAGTCACTATTGCAACATTATCACAAACTCCATCTCCATAGTTCAAGATACCTGCTACATTGTTTTTAGTAATAGTCAATGTTCCAGTTACAAAATGAGGACATGTAGCTTCCCTACGTAAAACTTCCATTACTTCTCCACTTCGAGCAAAACCATTACTAAATGTAGTATTCCAATTACCAATTACATTGAACACATTGTCTGTCCAAGTACCAGAGCCTACTCCCTCAATCCACTCTCGCACTCTGTTAGCATCACGTGATGCAGTCACATCTTGTTCAGGAAAATAAACAGTAATGGATGTGGTCACCTCCGATTGCGGATTTCCATTAGCGTTCTCAAAAACCCGCTGTATAGTACCTCCGCCAGACACCTCATTCGTATTGTATGTAAAACCATCATACACATAAGTAACTGTACGTGATTCGTTTTGTACGATACTATAGTTCAAAGCAACTTGACCAGAAACAATCGCTCCATTAGCAAGCTCACAACTCTCTCCAAAGTCTACTAAAACATTTCCACGACCATCACCATTTGGTGTTACTGTAATCGTAGCACAATCTGCAAAAAAAGAATTTACAATGTTGTTACGTGTCTCGTCAATATTCTCTATGTATATATTTTCTACAATAGTATAACTGGCATCTTCTGCCGTATCTACTTGGGCAGATAGCAACAAATCTGCTGTTGTAGGTGTTTCATCAAGACTCGTTACCTCATCTTCTGTATCAGAACATGCAAAGGTTAAAAATGCAATTCCTACCATACTTAACATTTTAATCTTTTGAAAATTTTTCATGAGTATCTTATTTTTTGTTTACAATGCTATGACTTCAAAAATTAAAAAACGTTTAATTTACTTGTGTACATTTGTTTTTAGTGAGCACTATTTTTTATATCATTAAAAACAGTATCTTTGCACGCTGATAGACAATCTATCTATACATAAAAATCATTAAAAGTAATATTGGAATGTATTTAACAAAAGAAGGAAAAGAAGAACTTTTCGAAAAACACGGTAAAGGAAAAAACGATACAGGATCTGCTGAAGGGCAAATCGCATTGTTTACACATCGTATCAATCACCTAACTGAGCACCTTAAAAATAATCGTAAAGATTACAATACAGAGCGCTCGTTAGTAATGCTCGTAGGTAAGCGTCGTTCGCTTCTTGATTATTTAATCAAGAAAGACGTTTTAAGATACCGTGCTATTATTAAAGAATTAGGTATTAGAAAATAAGAATTTATGGGGACTTTACGGTCCCCTTCTTTTTTCCGCTAGAGTTTATCCTGAGCTAGTCGAAGGGTGAAAGCGGAAACAATACAAGTCCTCTGGGATAAGAGGCAGAGAAAGCTAAATAGCTGGTTTTTCATTGGTCACCGCAACTACAACTACAACACAACGACCAAAAAAACAGATACTCCTTCTTTATAAAAGGGTGTATCTATTTATTATTAACAACTCGCAACGCTGGGATAAGATTCCTGTCTTTGCGAGAATGAAGAACTTAATTTATGATTCCAAAGGTTTACAAAGAGGTTATTGACCTCGGTGACGGTAGAGAAATCTCTATTGAAACAGGAAAACTTGCAAAGCAAGCACACGGGTCTGTCGTAGTACAGTCTGGAAAGTGTATGATGCTTTGTACAGTAGTTTCTAATTACGAACAAAAAGATTTAGACTTCTTACCTCTTACAGTAGATTATCGTGAGAAGTTTGCAGCAGCTGGACGTTACCCAGGTGGTTTCTTTAAAAGAGAAGCACGCCCATCTGATGGTGAAGTATTAACAATGCGTCTTGTGGATCGTGTATTACGTCCACTTTTCCCAAAAGATTACCATTCTGAAACTCAGGTGATGATCCAGTTAATGTCTCACGATGAGAACGTGATGCCAGATGCAATGGCTGGTCTTGCTGCTTCTGCAGCAATCCAACTATCTGACTTCCCGTTTGAATGTGCTATCTCTGAAGCAAGAGTAGGACGTGTAAATGGTGAGTTTGTCATCAACCCAACTAGAGCACAACTTGAAGAGTCTGACATCGATATGATGATTGGAGCTTCTGCAGATTCTGTGATGATGGTAGAAGGTGAGATGGATGAAATTTCTGAAGAAGAAATGGCAGATGCTATCAAGTTTGCTCACGAAGCGATTAAGGTTCAGTGTGCTGCTCAACTACGTCTAGCTGAAGCTTTCGGAAAGAAAGAAACTCGTGAATACCCAGCTGAAAGAGAAGATGCAGATCTTAAGCAGAAAGTACACGATATGGCATATGATAAAGTGTATGCTATCGCTAAAGCAGGTTCTTCTAAGAAAGAACGTGGGATGGCTTTTAGTGAGATTAAAGAAGAAATCAAAGCAACATTCTCTGAGGAAGAGCTAGAAGATTTTGGTGGTCTTGTATCTAAATATTATCGTGCTGCAGAAAAAGCAGCTATACGTGATCTTACCTTAAATGAAGGGCTTCGTTTGGATGGTCGTCAGACTGTAGACATTCGTCCTATCTGGTGTGAGACAGATTATTTACCATCTGTACACGGTTCTGCTATCTTCACCCGTGGAGAAACTCAGGCACTTGCTACTGTAACTTTAGGTACCTCTAGAGAAGCAAATAAAATTGATATGCCATCTTATGAAGGAGAAGAGACGTTCTACCTCCATTATAACTTCCCTCCTTTCTGTACTGGTGAGGCAAGACCTATCCGTGGAACTTCACGTCGTGAAGTAGGACATGGTAACCTCGCTCAACGTGGACTTAAAGGAATGGTGCCAGATGATTGCCCATACACAGTACGTGTCGTATCTGAAGTTTTAGAATCTAACGGTTCTTCTTCTATGGCAACGGTTTGTGCTGGAACCATGGCAATGATGGATGCAGGTATCCAAATGACAAAGCCGGTTTCTGGTATTGCAATGGGACTTATTTCTGATGCAGATTCTGGAAAGTACGCAGTACTTTCTGACATCCTTGGAGATGAAGATCACTTAGGAGATATGGACTTTAAAGTAACTGGTACTGCAGACGGTATCACAGCGTGTCAAATGGATATTAAAGTAAAAGGACTTTCTTATGAAATCCTTGTAAGCGCTTTACAACAAGCACGTGCTGGTCGCCTTCATATTCTTGATAAACTTACTGAAACAATTGCAACTCCACGTGAGGATGTAAAAGATTATGCTCCTAAAATGGTTTCTGTACGTATTCCAAATGAATTCATCGGTGCATTAATTGGACCTGGAGGAAAAGTAATACAAGAACTTCAGAAAGAAACTGGATGTACTATCGTTATCAACGAAGATCCGGTAACAGAAGAAGGTATGGTTGAAATCTTAGGAACAGGTCAAGAAGGAATTGATCAAGTACTTGCTAAGATTGATTCTATCACATTTAAGCCAACTGTAGGTAGTACTTATAAGGTAAAAGTGATCAAAATGCTTGATTTTGGTGCTGTAGTAGAGTACCTAGACGCTCCAGGAAATGAAGTATTACTTCACGTTTCTGAGATCGCTTGGGAACGTACTGAAAATGCATCAGATGTACTTTCTATGGGAGAAGAGCTTGAGGTAAAATACTTCGGTATAGACAAGCGTACTCGTAAAGAGAAGGTATCTCGTAAAGCACTTATGGACAAACCTGAAGGGTATGTTGCTCGCCCACCAAGAGACAATAATGATCGCGGAGGAAGAGATAACAGAAATCGTGATAACAGAGGAAATCGCGACAACCGTAACAACGATAGAAAGAAAGATTAATTTCTTACACTATTCATAGTATAGAGGCTATCTCATTCATTGAGATAGCCTCTTTTTTTTGCTTTCGCGAAAACTTTATTAGGCAGTATTAAATTTATTGAAAAAGTTTAGGGGTATATTTCCTATTTTTACTACAAAACTATTATTAAATAGCTAATGATTGCGCTCAACAAAACCATTGCCTACACCGCGCCTTGGAAACACATTTTATGGATTGCTTTACTATTAGGTATATTAATTCCATTGTTATTGATACTATTAGAGCCCTTTGATGCTAATAACAACTTTGCTTATAAACACATCATACTATCAGGATATGGGCTTTGTATCGTCATTCCTATTTTACTAATTCATCCGCTTGAAAATTATATATATAGACGACAAGTGAACCGCTGGTTTATTGTAAACGAGTTGATATATATTACGGCAACACTCTTTATCATATTTATTCTTTCTTTTTTTTACCATTTCTATCTATTAAGTGGACTGTCTGTTTTGAATGCAGCTATGATATGGGATTTCATACGTACATTTTGTCTTCCCTTTACACCAATTTTAATTCCTTTATGGCTTTATCTTCGTTCAAAATATGGAACTATTGAAGTGCCTCTTAAAAATGTTGAGACGACAAAAAAAGACCAAAAAGTAACCATTCAT
>CAKZKZ010000913.1 GCA_937124495.1 uncultured Dokdonia sp.
CATCACTGGCAATATAGCCTAACGGGTGCCCAACGTGTAAGCCCGCTCCAGAAGGGTAAGGGAACATGTCGAGTACATAATACTTAGGTTTCTCACTGTTATTGCTAGCATGAAAAGTGCCTTTGTCTGCCCAATATTTTTGCCATTTGGCTTCTATTTCGTTGAAATGATATTTCATAGTTCGTGGTTTTTTCACTTTCGCGAAAATGACTCATGACAAAAAGGAATCAGGAGTCAAGACTTTATATATAATTTACAGCAACCCGCTGTTTAAGCCGGCAAATTTACGATTATTTGCCTTATTTATGATGTATATGTGATGCTATAAAATAGAGTAATACTCTAAAATAGAGTAATACTCTATTTTTTGCCCCTATACCCGAAGAGGAAATAAAGAATATAATTCCTTCTCCCTTTGGGAGAAGGTTAGGATGAGGGAATAAAAAGCTCATATCTCCGAGGGAAGAATTTTTTGTTTGTAGTAAGTTGATGTGTTTTGAGTCATCTCGACGATAGGAGAGATCACACATGTATCTGTCAGTCTGAGCACTTCGACAAGCTCCTTGTGACAATTGTCGAAGGTGTCATATGCCTATGAACGTGCTATTTCTTCCTGCGGACTCAGCAACTCGTATATCATTTCATTGACAGGGGTTGGGATGCCTAACTTCTTTCCTTCTTTGACGATATAGCCGTTAAAGTTTTCGAGTTCGCTAGGTTTGCCTTCCATAAGGTCACGTTGTGTCGATGCAGTTGTTTCGGGGGCTTGACGTGCAATGGCAGCAAAGGTTTTGTCGATGGTGTTTTCTGCTAAAAGAATTCCTTTGGCGTGTGCAATGGCATAAATTTCTTGAGCTGTTTTAAGCATGAGATCTTTGATATATGGATTATCACGCATCATTCCAATAGGCGCTCTGGTTAATCCACCGATGGCGCTTATAGTTGTAATAAATAGAAATTTTTGCCAGATCGCGATTTGAATGTTTTCTGGAATGTTAGCATTGAGTCCAGCTTCTTTGAAAACGGTTAAGATAGTTTCGACTTTAGGGGTTCTTGTATTGTCTTGTTCGCCAAAAAGAAAGGTAGGCGGAATATCTGGATTAGAAATCACACCCGGACTTTTGATAAAACTAATCATGCGGCATAAACCAGAGAGCACTTGTGCTTCTGGAAGTATATTGTTAAGCTTTTCTGTGTTATCTGCGCCATTTTGTAAGGGTAGAAATAATGTATTATCATTTGTATATTGCAATATATCTTTTGCTACTTGTTGTAATTGCCATGATTTTGTAGCAAAAATGACAAGATCAGGAACCTCGATGGTACTTAGGTCGTCTGTAGCATGATGGGGATATGCTGTGAAATTACCAGTGAGACTCTCTACCGTTAATCCGTTTTTTTGAATGGCGTTGAGGTGCTCTCCTCGAGCAATGAGTGTGACTTGGTGTTGGGTTTTTGCTAACTTTCCGCCTATAAAACCACCCACGCCTCCGGCACCATAGATTAGAATTTTCATGATTTAAAGATAGGGTTTTTCGCTTTTGCGAAAAGGAATCAAGATGGAAAGGAGTCACGAATCAGGACTAAAAGTCAATCAAAACATAATAGAGAAGAGAATAAAGAGTAGAGATTTTTATTGATTAGAATAGATCATTAACCTATATGGGAGGTATGCATTTATCTCTGTTCTTTCATCTCTTCTCTTTTTAGTCCTGATTCGTGACTCTTTTTAGTCCTGAGTCTTTTTTTTGCTTTCGCGAAAGCGGAATATGCCTTTTCCCCAGCCCTGAAGGGTGGACATATTCTTAAAAAACCTAAAAAATAGGATGTAATAATTTGCCTGAATACAATGCCCAAAGCATGGATGCGAATGCAGATAGGTTCATGGCGATCCCGAAGAGTTTCATTTGTGCTACAGAATAGGGTTTTTCTTTAAAGAAGATAAAGACATCTAATAGTAGCCAAATAGAGAAAATACCTAAGAAACCTGCAAGCACATAATCTTGAAACCAAACGGCAAGAATGTACGTTTCTAGTACTAATAAAACAAGCATGAGATACTTGGTGTTTTTACGTCCTATGAGCGTGGCGGTTGTTTTTTTATTTGCCAACCTATCAGGTTCTATATCCATGATTTCTCCTGCAATGTGTGCTTGAAAGGCAAACAGAGTAAGGTAGAGTATAGTTTGCCACGGGATCATTTCTAAATCATTAAGCAAGACACTGAAAAGGGCTGTAAATACATATCCTATTTGAATACAAATTTCAAACGGCGGGCGTTCCTTGATTCGGAAAGGTCTAAAGTTGTAGATGATATTGATGGCAATCATAAAGACCAATAGTAATAGCATATAGATACCTGATCTAATCGTAAAATAGATGATAAACGGTAAGAGTATGATGGCTATTTTTTTAGGAACAGCGGCTAGATGCTCTTGAGAGGCTTTGGCACCAAAGAGGAAATTCCCTTTACGATCATTTATTTTATCGGAAGCGATGTCATTATAATCATTCAGTCCGTATACCAAATAATTAAGCGGGAAGGTGACAAAGAAAAGGCCTATCCAGAAAATGGGTTGTTCCCAAAATGAAGTATCCAAACTAAAAGGGACAAGGTAAATCCATACCGTTGGAAACCATAATCCAGGTCTAGAGATTTTTATGTCTTTTAAAAGTATATTCTTAAACATTTAAAAAAAGAAAAGAAAGAGGTTTTTGAGCACGAATGATTGTATTTGTTTTCTATTAGTGTGTGAAAGATACACATAAAAGGAATCAGGAAAAAAGAGAGACAAGAATCAGGACTAAAAGCAGCAAAATATAATAAAGCACAAAGATCATATTTTCTCTCTACTTTATTATTCTTTAATCGCTTCCGTGAAAAAAAGGAATCAGAATAAAAGGGAATCATGAATCAGGACTAAAACTCAATAGGAATTTTTTTTTTAGTTCTGACTAGTGAGTCTTTTCAGTCGTGCGCTTTCTTCGCGAACTTTCCTATTGATAGGTAGAAGCAGAAAAACAACGTTTTTATTGAGCAGAATCAAGATGTAGAGGAGTTAATTGATGTATCTATTTAGTTCTGATTCATGGCTCTTTTAGGTCATGAATCATTTTCGCGTAAGCGGAAAATTAAGTTGTACATTTATAACAATATGGAAACTTTAGGCGTTGTTTATAGAAGTATGTAAAAATCATTGTTATTTTTACATCATCATCCTAATTGAATTTATGGCATCTTCATTTGAACGGTATCAAAAACGCCGATTGTTTTTTTCATACTTCTCTGTAATCGTTAGTATTACATTGGTGTTATCTCTATTGGGTGTATTAGGAATTGTTGTTATCAATACCAAAAAGGTAGCTGATCATGTGAAGGAAAAAGTAGTACTTTCTGTGTATCTTAAAGAAAGTGCTAAGGATGTTGAGATCAAACAACTTCAAAAATCACTGGCGCTTGCTGAGTACACCAAATCTTCTGTTTTTGTATCAAAAGAGGCTGCTGCCGAAGCACATAGTGAAGAAATTGGAGAGAATTTCATGGACTTTTTAGGGTATAATCCGCTACAGAATAGTATTGATATCTACTTAAAAGCCGACTATGTATCGCCTATAAAAACCAAAGAAATTTCTGATGAGATTGCTTCTAGAGACTTTGTAGATGAGGTTACGTATGATCAGCCTCTTATTACGTTACTTAATGATAATATCAAACGCATTAGTTTTTGGGGTCTTATTTTGAGTGGTGTATTTACATTTATCGCTGTATTACTGATTAATAGTTCGATACGTTTATCAGTGTATGCAAAACGTTTTACTATAAAAACCATGCAAATGGTAGGTGCTACCAAGCGCTTTATACGTCGTCCTTTTGTATGGAGAAGCGTGCGATTGGGAATGTTAGGTGCTATTCTTGCGCTTATTGGTATGGCTTTTATACTGTATTATCTCAATGAGCAATTTCCAGATCTTGCTTTATTAGATGATAAGCTTATGATAGGTGCTCTTTTTTTAGGCGTGTTTCTGCTAGGTGTTTTTATCACGTGGATTAGTACTTTTATTGCTACGCAACGTTTCTTGAATCTGCGTACGGATGAGTTGTATTATTAGGGCGTAAATTGAAAAAACGATGATTAGATTTGGATTGTTTTTTTTGACTTTGATGTTAGGCTATTCTTCTTTTGGGCAAACAAAGGATTATTTTGATAAAGATATTGTAAATGCCCAACGAAAAACGGTAGCAGGTGTAGTGTATGGATTAAAAATTAATAAGATAGATCTTATCTTACAATTTTTTGAAGATGGGATTGATGGTCTAGAATCAAAACTACAGCAAAGTGTTTTGGAGATTGATAAGTTTCAAGAATCTACAACGCTTACTGATATAGTTTCTTATGACGAGGGAAGTCATGTTTTTTCGTGTAAGTATTTTGATGATGAGAGAGCTCGTTTCCAAATAGATTTATACTTAAAATCTGACGATCTTAATTCTAAAATTATAGGATTTGTTATCAAAAAAGATGAAGAATTAAAAGAGGAATATGATTCAAGGATGAATGCTTCAAAGATTCCTTGACCTCCACCAGCGCCTCCGAAAAGGAAGAAGACAGGACATAATTAATTTTAATAGCAACAATTAAAGGTTTGATTTCTTTTTTTGCTTTCGCGAAAGCGGATTTCATAATGCAATATGCTGTAAAATAATTTATAGTACATATGTGTGAATTGATCATTTCTTACGACAAAACCTATGTTATGAAAAATGGAATCTACGCGTTGTTCTTAAGCATGCTCGTTATAGGCTGTGCAGAAAAGCGACAAAAAACCACTACAGCAACTATGTCAACATCTGAATTTATTACGGTAACCAATGAAAAAACAGTATCCCAATTAGCCGATACACTCATCCCACAACTAAGAGAAAAAGGCTTTAAAATTATGGCGAATATTGATCACTCCCTTGCAGCCAAGAAAGCAGGTCTTGAATTGCGCCCTACTCGCACGGTTATTTTTGGGAATCCAAAAGGAGGTACATTACTGATGCAACAGGATCAAAGAATAGGGTTGGATCTTCCTTTGAAACTTTTGATATGGGAAGATGAAGCTGGAGATACTCAAGTGAGTTATTATAATAGAACAACCCTTACGAGCCGTTACGATATTTCAGAACCCCAAGCAGTGATTGAAAAAGTAAATGGAGTGTTAGCTGGGTTTACAGGAAATGAAACGATAGAGGGCGCTTCGGTAGCGTCTATAAACGATCAAATCATTACAAAAAAGAGTCCGCATACTGCAGATGAAACTTTTTCAAAGCTTCAAGAGGTTGTAAATTCTAAAGGATTGCATGTCATGGCTGTGATACCTCATGATCAAGGAGCAGCAAATGTAGATCTTGAATTACGTCCTACACGTGTATTAATTTTTGGAAATCCAAAAGTAGGAACGCTGCTCATGCAAAGTAATCAGAGCATTGGTATTGACTTACCTTTGAAAGTATTGGTACATGAAGATGAAAACGGAGATGTATTTGTATCCTATTTTGATGCTTCTTTCTTAACAGCACGTCATGGAATTACCGATAAAGCAGCTGTTGTAGAGAAAGTAAATGGAGCCCTTGATGGAATTACAAGTGCTGTGATCGCTCAATAATACAGGTCATCTTGAACCCGCATTATACAATAGAAAATCTATTGTAACTTGAAGATGCCTCAAAATATACCATTACATTACGTTTTGGAGTTTAACCATAGCACTGCTATGTTAAAACTCAGAAAACGTCATATTTTATTGCTTCTTCAGGTCTCATCACGAAGTTCTATTGCATAATTCGGGTTGAGGTGAAAATATTTTAAGGCATTGCACGTTAACGTATTAAACTCTTATCCTATGAAACGTGTTCTGATTCTTTCATTTTTTGTTTCTTTTTTATGTATATCTTGTCTTGTAAAAAGCCCTACCAAAGAAAATAGCGAAATCAAAAAAATCACAGTAGCAAAGATTTATGAAGGAGGTGTAAAGGATATTGTCTTTGCAGAGGCAGACGGGACGTTTTATTATATCAATAGAGGATTAGAACGCGGATATACATTAGAAGGAATTCGTGAGAAAGTTTTAAATAAAAATGTTACTTTGTATCTTGCACACACAATTACTGGATCTTTAACCAATCATATCGCTCAAGTAGCTATTGGAGACGAGGTTTTATTTACAGAATTTAATTAAATATACCCGTATACACGGGCACAAGCATGGGAGAGCAAAAACGTAAAACATCATCATCGCAAAAGCATCAAACAGAGTTTATTTTTGGTAAGAAAAACTACCAATGGATGCTTATTGGACTTGGAGTGATTGCACTTGGTTTTGTACTCATGTCTGGAGGAGGTAGTGATGATCCTAATGTATTTAATCCAGCCATATATCATTGGAGACGTATACGTCTTGCACCAGCTGTTGTCTTAATAGGGTTTGGTATTGAAGTATATGCCATTCTTTTAAATCCTAATAAAGGGAAAGCGTAGATTATACTACGTTTCATGTAAGACGCTTCATTATTAAAAATTTTGTTAGAATTTATTATACTAGAAATTCTCGGAGTCTGGGTACGCTATTGTTTTTTTAAGTTTTTTGGGAAATCCAAAACGCTCAAAGAACTTCGTGGTGGTGATTCTATGTTTTATTACTGGAGAGATTATAGTTTTTGGAATGTTTTAGTAGGCGTCCTACTATTTTTAATGATATTCTTTTCGCTATTATTTGTTATGTTGACTTAGTCATTACATCTCTATAATCATGGAAGTTTCCTTACATTAGCTATAGAACTGTTTAGTAGGTATTATAATTGGTATGATTATAGATTTAATTAACTAAAAAATAGCAAATGAAACCATATATTAAAAAGATAGGTAGGCTTTTTGTACTTCTCGTGATCTCTACGCTAACACCTACGTGTAGTACTATGAAAAAAGAAATAATGTTTAAGAATGATACTGCTAATTTGCAAGTTAATGATGATACATGTCCGAACAATAGTGGGTGTTCTATAGAAATTAAAAATGGATCATACACTATGGAGACAGACACCATAGGAGCTATGTATCCTTCGTTTACGGAAGCAGATGGAGAAATGGTGTCATTCACGTATCATGTGCCAGCTAAAGAAGGAATAGTTGATGGTGATTATAAAGAAACAATCACGTTTTTAATTCCTGCAGGTTTAAAAGGGACTATGGTCTTAGAAGATGAATCTTTGTCTAAAGTAAAGTTATTACTTAATAAGCAATGTTTTTGCAGAGGGCAAGCAGGATATCGATTAATTACCAAAGGCAGACTAGCGATTAAAAGAAGCGCTACTAATGAAGTTAGCTTCGACTTAAGCTATGAGTCGCCGGGTATAGATCTCGTCGTTTCTAGTATTAAACTATAAAGGAAAAGAGGTTGTCTATGAATTTTAGACAACCTCTTTTCCTTTATATAATAAGGCTAATTAATAAGAGAACTTTATTTCTTAATAAGTCGTTTAGTGCTTATAAGATCTCCATCAGTTATTTTTATAAAATAGATTCCTTTTGGAAGATATTGATAGTCTAATTCTTTATTAAAAGGAGCATTATTAGATGTGTCTTCTGTCTTCTCTGAGATTTTTCGACCAACAACATCATAAAGCGCTATTGAGACTTTATTACTTGAAGAAATGAAACTTACATTAAATATTCCAGATGTAGGATTAGGATATATTTCAAAACCTGTAGTGGTTATATCTGAAAGTCCTAAGACATCAGTGATGGTAAAGTTTGTTGTGTTTACTTGATAAAAGGGATTGATAACTCCCATAACTAGTATTCTTGCTTGCGTTGTAGGGTCTGTGTTCGTAGGAACAACAATAGGGTGTGAACCATCATTAGGTACATTAGTCGCTAATTCTACAGGGAAAGTAACACCTCCATCTATAGAAAGGAAAATATTTACAGACGCTTCGTTAACAGGAGATGCATCTGTATTAGCTACATCCCAAGTAATCGTTTGGGTAGTATTTAGATCCCAACTTTCATTTGTGTCTTGTGAGGTTACACTAAAAGGACCAGCACTATCTGTTGAGGTCACTGTCATATCATCACTAGCAGTTGCTCCTCCCGAAACGGCATTATCTCTAGTGGTTAATCTAAACGTCATAGAACGGCTTACAGATGGCAATCGCTCCCAAGTGCTTCCTATATTTCCTGCAACTACGGTGCTTAAGGTTGGCATATACCTGTCAGTGTTTATAGTGGGGTCTAATGTTCTAAATAAAGGACCATTTGTAGCGTTTGGGCTTGGAGGCATTGGTGCTGGAGTAGCATCAATTTGTTCCCAACAATAGGTGAGTTCATTTCCTTCTGGGTCTGTTGCATTTCCTTTTAATACAAATGGGGTGTCTATAGGAATTGTAAAGTTGTCCGTAGGTGTTATAACGGGTGCTTGATTACTTGTAGAAGACATTGTTGGGCAATTAGAAGAAGGCCCTGCACTTACATTATTCCACATTTCTATAATACTAACACCATTAAAATAGTCGTCACTATTATTTTGGACATTTGGAGCGCAAATTCCTGCATATCCCATAATAGAAGATCCACTACCCGTTTCAATAGATACGTTAGATCTTTGACAATTATTATTTTGAGGATGATTGGCACCAAACTGATGCCCCATTTCATGTGCTACATAATCTATATTAAAAAAATCTCCGATAGGATTATTGACTCCCGTAACACCGTGAGCTTTTAATCCTGTAACACAAGGAGAGTTGAGAACAGCAACACCTCCGCCTTGCGTACTAAACACATGACCAATATCATAATTAGCATTTTCAATGACGTTATCACAAATATCTTGGGATTGACTTAAAAGCGCACCGGGATTATTGTTGGTTAGACCATCTGTAGCTGGATCTAAGAAAATAATTTCAGTATTGTTAGCTACAACTACCATTGTAATTGCTAAATCTCTTTCAAAGACTCCATTAACTCTAGTCATAGAAGTATTAATAGCGCCTAGAACAGCAGCTTTCTTATCCTCATCACTTGCATCAGGATCTATACCTTGATTGTTAATGTGATATGCTGAGTATTCTCCTGTACAAACCACAGCAAGTCTATAGGTTCTTAGCGTACTATCATCTGCATTTCTTGTTGGAAGATCTGAATTATTTTCTATAGGTGCTGTGATAAAGTCATCAGCATGACATTCAAAAAACTCATTAGCAAAAGCATCATCAGGGATATCTTCACGAGAATAACTCATATAGAATTCTTTATTCTTCGTAAATGGATCTATATACACGGTTTTGTGAGAGCCAGAAGTAATCATCCCGCTTACACCATTTCTCGAAATACTAAAGCGTATCATTGTAGATGGATTTTCTACGTTTTGTCCAAGATATGATCTAATATCTGGAAATCTTTCTGTTAATGCTTCATCTAAGACTGGTGCTTCATAAATTCTAAAGTTTTCTACTTTTCCTTGTACAGTAGGAAAAGAAACAATGACATCAGAAATTAAATGACTATCTCGTAAAGGGGCATTGCTTATTTTCTGTTGTAGTTGCAAAGTATTTAGAGAATAGAGTTCATAACTTTTAGGTGTGAAATTTCTATATTCTTTATCCATTGAATTCGTACGCGCTTCTGTAGTCTTTGACCAAGGGTTTACTTGATCTTGAGAAAATGCGATCATTTGTATGAATAGTGCGAGTAATAGTATTGGGAGGTTTTTTTTCATAGCAGTTAGTTTATGCCTAATTTATATATTAAACAACTTAAAGAGTCATTTTCCTCGCTATAAAGGCTAGTTTTTTTCACAAGAAACCTTTATTAGATGTAGGTAATTACTGAGCATAAGATTGTCGATGTTTAT
>CAKZKZ010000914.1 GCA_937124495.1 uncultured Dokdonia sp.
ATGCCTTTAATCCTGAAATTGAAAAATTAGGATATAGTGTATTATCTGTATATATAGGTCTAGGTTTATTTTTAGGAATCATTACATTAATGGATGATGGAATGGAATTAGCATTAGGATTTCATGCGGCAAATAATATGATTATTGCATTATTAGTAACATCAGATTGGACGGCATTACAAACCAATTCTATATTACTTGATGTTTCAGAGCCATCTGCTATGGGGCAAATTGTGCCTATATTTATTATCTTACCTATCCTAACATTTGTCTTTGCCAAAAAATACAAATGGACCAATTGGAAAGATAAATTGACGGGTCGTATACTTCCTAAGGAAGTGAAAGAAATAGAATAGTTTGTAAAATTAATGATAACCTCATAGTGAGGTAACATTAGTTTTATGATAAGCTTGTATTTTGGTGCATTATGGAAAGAAGTCAAGAACAATATATACGTGTACATCCCAAATTTAAACTGAATGGGGAGTCGTATACTATAGCTTCTATACGAGCATTGGGGTATGAATTTATAAAAGAAGGAGAGCCTTATGAGGAGTCTGTTGGTAGCTTTTTAATAGACTGGCTTAATGATAAGTCGTATGTCACGGTTAAAACTTCAGGATCTACGGGAGCTCCGAAAGCCATAAAAATCAAAAAAATCCATATGTTTAATAGTGCTAAGGCGACATCTAAGCACTTTAAACTTCCAGAAAAAACAACTGCATTACTCTGTTTGCCAGCCGATTTTATAGCAGGCAAAATGATGCTCGTACGTGCGTTGGTTTTAGGATGGCATATAGATATGGCACAGCCTACATCGAATCCTTTGGATACCGTATATCGTCGTTATGATTTTTGTGCGATGACACCTTTTCAATTAGACAATTCATTATCTAGACTACACTTACTCTCAAAACTCATTGTAGGAGGAGGGGCTATTTCAGAAACGTTAAAAAAGAGATTGCATGGAATCTCTACCAAGGTGTATGAAACCTATGGAATGACAGAAACGGTAACACATATTGCCGCTAGGCGTGTCAATCCTAAAAAGAAAAAAGAAGGGGATATTCCTTTTAAAGCTTTGTCTAAAGTAAGTGTCTATACAGATGATCGTGGTTGCCTTGTTATAAAAGCACCATTGGTAAGTAGTGATCCTGTTATTACAAATGACTTGGTAACATTAGAAACCTATAAGAAATTTATTTGGCTAGGTCGCGTAGATAATGTGATTAATAGTGGCGGAATAAAGTTATATCCAGAGCAGATAGAACATAAACTATCTTCTATGATTCATGTGCCGTTTTTTGTTGCAGGAATACCAGATGATTCGCTAGGCGAGAAGTTGGCTTTATTTGTAGAGCAGGAAGAGGAGTTCGCTTTCGCGAAAGCGGAATATGACCTCACCGAATTTGAAAAATATGAAATTCCTAAAACCATATTTTCGATCCCAAGGTTTGAACGTACCGTAAACGGAAAACTCCAAAGAGGACAAACCGTTTATAAAATGCTTAAAGCATAATTACTTGTTTTTCAAAAAGAAGGCTTTACTCATTCAATGGGTATGTTCCCTCATTGTATGTTTTGTACCCTGTTATTCTAAAGTAAGTTTGGATTGAATTTAAAAATCCAATCCATGAAAACACTATTTCAAATTGCCATCGTATTTTTATTACAAATACCCCTTTTTGCCCAAACCATTACTATAAGTGGTGTTGTAAGCGAAGAGAACGGTCCGCTTCCCGGCGCAAGCGTTCTCATAAAAGGAACCTCCAATTCTGTTGCTACAGATTTTGACGGAAACTATATCATACAAGCAAAAAAGACAGATGTATTAGTATTTTCTTATGTAGGATATGTAAGACAAGAAGTGACCGTAGGAGATCAAACAACGATTAACGTCATACTAGCATCAGATAATATACTTGATGAGGTGGTTGTTGTTGGGCAAGGAATAAAACGAGAAAAGAAAGCTTTAGGATATGCAGTTAGTGAAGTTTCTTCAGAAGAAATCGAAAACCGCACAGAAGGTGATGTAGGGCGTATACTTTCAGGCAAAGCATCTGGCGTAGCTATTACAAATCAAAGTGGTGTTTCTGGTAGTGCAACTCAAGTTGTCATACGAGGGTATAATAGTATTAATGGAGGCGCACTTAATAGCTCACCGGTCACTATTAAATCAAAGACAAAAAATAAAACATCAAATTTAAATCAAAATAACACATTACAAAATAACCCTGTATATATCGTAGATGGAGTTCTTATTGATCCTTCACTTGTATCTATTGTAACTAAAATGGATAAACGTTTAATAAAAAACAAGAAATTTTTTAATTCTAAAAAAACGAGTAAACGTTTTGGATCACAAACTGAAAATGGGTGTATCATAATTACTACCAAAAAAGGAAATTACCGAGTAGAGAATGATGAGAGTTACAAAGCATTGTTTGAAAACCAATTTAAAAGCGTCTTATTTGATCCGCTTTCTACCATGTCTATAGATGTAGATAAAGCTGGATATAGCAATGTACGTAGGATGATTAATAACGGCCAGGAAATCCCAGTAGATGCTGTAAAAATTGAGGAGATGATTAATTATTTTAACTATGATTATGCACCACCTACAGACGATAAGCCTTTTGCTGTACACTCAGAAGTCGTAGAAACTCCTTGGAATACAGAAACTCAGTTAGTCCGCATTGGACTTAAAGGCAAAGAATTAAGCACAGATGAACTTCCTGCATCTAATTTAACCTTTTTGATAGATGTATCAGGATCTATGTCAAGCCCTAATAAATTACCATTATTACGATCTGCTTTTAAAGTATTGGTAGATAAACTTCGTAAGGAAGATACTGTTTCTATTGTTGTCTATGCCGGCGCTGCAGGTGTTGTGTTAGAGCCTACATCTGGAGATAAAAAACAAGAAATCATGAATGCTATTAATCGTTTAGAGGCAGGTGGATCTACCGCAGGAGGACAAGGAATAGAACTTGCATATAAAATTGCACAGACACACTTTATAAAAAAAGGGAATAATCGTGTGATCCTAGCTACAGATGGAGATTTTAATGTTGGTCAGAGTGGTGATAAAGCCATGCAAGAACTGATTGAAGAAAAAAGAGAAACAGGGGTTTTCTTGACGTGTTTAGGGTTTGGAATGGGAAATTATAAAGATTCAAAATTAGAAACACTAGCCGATAAAGGGAATGGGAATCATGCTTATATCGATACCATGCAAGAAGCGCATAAATTTTTAGGGAAAGAGTTTGGAGGTACTTTATACACGATTGCTAAAGATGTTAAAATCCAAGTAGAATTTAATCCTGCACTTGTAAAGTCATATCGTTTGATTGGTTATGAAAATAGATTACTAGCTAATGAAGATTTTGCCAATGATAAAAAAGATGCGGGAGAAATTGGAAGCGGACATACAGTGACTGCATTATATGAAATTGTTCCAGTAAATTCTTCATATAACCCGGTTCCAGATACAGCACTTAAATATCAAAAAAGTAATGAAAGTAGTGCGACTATGTTTGATGAACTACTTACGGTGAAATTTAGATATAAAGCACCGCAAGGAACACAAAGTAAATTGTTTTCTGAGATTGTATATAACACTGTAAAATCAATGAATCAAGCGAGTGAAGATGTAAAGTTTATATCAGCTGTAGCGATGTTTGGAATGCAACTTAGGGATTCAAAATTTGTAAAGAGCACAACACAGGAAGATGTATTAGCACTTGCACAATTGGGTAGAGGAGAAGATGAAGATGGGTATAGAGCAGAGTTTATTCGTCTGGTCAAAACTAGGTAAAAATAAAAGGCAGTAGAATGCATGATTAAAATCAAATAATAACTTAAAAACGAAAACAATGAAAACATATATGATCTACATAGTACTTGTATTGATGGTCGTACAAGTGAGGGCACAAGAAGAAGTTTCAACAACGGTTATTAAACTAAAAGATTTAATCACTCATGCTGCAGATTCTTACCCAAATGAAGAACCACAACAAATTTATTTATTGATAGAAACTGGCGCTTCTGGTATATCTTCAGATCATCGTTTCTTTTTAGAACAAGGAGTGCAACTACTTCTTAAAAGGTTACAACCAGAAGATAAAGTAGCTATTGGTACGTATGGAGGTAGTAATATGACCATTGTATCTTATACAGAAGCATCTAATGCAAGTCATATACTTAGTGAGTTACAAAAGATATATACCATTAAAAATCAAGACACAAACAAAGATGGTATAGATATGGCATATCAGTTTGCAAAAAACTATTATACAGAGGCATCAGAAAATAAAGTAATTATGATGCGTAATGATCAAGTTGCTGGACAGGCTATTGTTGCTAATATAACAGAAGAGAAAGAAGGCAAACATAAAAAAACAAGGGAAGAACGTAAAGAAGCGGGGAAGTCTTATAAATTAGGTGGCGCGAGAGCCATTACCGCACTTAGTATGTGACCAGAAGTGCTAGAAATAATCAAAGATTAAATCTGCAGTATGCGGATTATAATTTTAGGCACCATTTTTGAAACGTTTTAAAATCAAATAAAAGATTGCATCTTTGTAAAAAATTTAGAAATGAAACATATAGCTGTTTTTGTGTTTGCCCTTTTTTTAGGAACCTTCTCTATAGAAGCTCAGAACATAGGACGTGTTGCACCAGGTCAAAGAGGTTACTCGCCACAACCAAGAACTACAGAAGCTGGAGAACCTGAAAAGCCAGATGTAAATCAGATGAGTATTGAGAAAGCGACACTTTATAAAGAAATACTAGGAATAGATGTATTTGAAAAAGAAGTACTGCGTACCTATTTAAAAGATTATTACAGAGCTCGAGTTGATATAAACTATGATCCTGAATTAAAGTTTGAGGATAAGCAAAAACTAATTAACGCAGAACAAAAGAAGTTTGAGGAAGCACTTAAGGAAGTATTTACAGATGATCAAGTAGAACAAGTGCTTATGGAAGAGCAATTTGGTAGTAGAGCTAAAGAGGCAAAAAAAGAAGCAAAGAAGGAGAAGAAGAGAAAAAGAAAAAAGAAAAAAGGATAATATCCTAACTACAGAATATTTTAAAGAGCGCCTTATGGTGCTCTTTTTTATTTTACGTAATTTTAAATACTCAATATAAACCATTTTATAATGACAAGAATCTGTGTTTTTTTCTTATGTATAGTATCGTTTGCAACGACAGCTCAAATAGTTTCAGAACAAGATCGTGCTGTTATTGTGGACAACATTCTGGAAGACCGTTTTAATACATTGCTTCCTAAGCTTATGGATAGAGCGGGAATTGATATGTGGGTGTTAATTTCTAGAGAGTATAATGAAGACCCTGTACTTAAAACAATGTTGCCTGCAACTTGGTTAAATGCACGCAGACGTACCATACTTGTTTTTTATAGAGATCAAGAAAAAAATACGATTGAAAAATTGGCTGTTGCTAGATACAATATCGGTAAAAGCATTACTTCTGCTTGGGATAAAGAAAAAGAACCTGATCAATGGAAAGCATTAACACAAATTATTGAAGCTCGTAATCCTAAAAAAATTGGTCTTAACTATTCTGATAATTTCGGACTTGCAGACGGTATTGTTCGTACCGATTATAATGCTTTTATAGAGGCGTTGTCTCCTACATATACTTCTAGAATTGTTTCTGCAGAAAAACTTGCGATTGGTTGGATAGAAACACGTACGCCAAAGGAAATGGAGTACTTTGAGCAATTAGTAGATATCACTCATGATATTATTAAAGATGCCTTTAGTAGCAAAGTAGTAATCTCTGGAACAACAACTACAGATGATGTTGTGTGGTATTTAAGACAGCGTGTAACAGACATGGGGCTAGAAACTTGGTTTCACCCCACTGTAGATATACAACGCAGTAACGAAAAATTGGCTAGCCATATCGAATCATTTTCTAATAGACCTGAAGGAAAAGTCATTCAGAAAGGAGATTTACTACACTGTGATTTCGGAATTACGTATTTAAGATTAAATACCGATTGTCAACAGCATGCGTATGTGCTTCAAGATGGAGAGGCACAAGCACCTCAATACCTTATAAATGCTTTTGCAGATGGAAATCGAGTTCAGGAGTATTTAACAACTAATTTTGAGACAGGAAAAACTGGAAATCAAATATTATTAAAGGCGTTAAAAGAAGGAAGAGATAATAGATATGTACCATCTATTTATACCCACCCATTAGGTTTATATGGACATTCCGCGGGGCCGACTATAGGAATGTGGGATAGTCAAGGCGGTGTTCCGGGTACAGGTGATTACCCACTGTATGAAAATACAGCCTATGCGATAGAACTTAACACCACTGTTACGATTCCTGCTTGGAAAAAAGATATTCGGATTATGCTTGAAGAAGCAGGTTTTTGGGGAGAAGATGGTTTTAGATATGTCTCAGGACGACAAGAATCATTGATCCTTATAGATTAATAATTATGTGATCACAAATTAATTAACTGTAGTTGTTACTTTTTTTGCTTTCGCGAAAGCGTAAAAAGCGACTCTAAACGAAAATAAGTATTGAACTTACATAAACTAATTTTCGGTACTTCTAGGATGATATTTATGTAAAACATCAGAGAGTTGAGACCTATCTATATGCATGTAAATCTCGGTTGTGGTAATGCTTTCATGCCCTAACATTTGTTGTATAGAGCGTAAGTCGGCACCATTTTGAAGTAAATGTGTGGCAAAACTATGTCTAAAGGTATGCGGACTAATTGTTTTTTGTATCCCCGCTTTGACAGCCAGATCCTTAATAATTGTAAAGATCATAGCACGCGTTAATTGTCGTCCTCTACGATTGAGAAATAAGGTGTTTGTATATTCAGGTTTGGGTGCGCTATGTATTCTTACCTCATTCCGATAGAGATTAATATATTTTTGAGTGTGCTCACTTATAGGGACAAAACGTTGCTTATCACCTTTTCCAGTGACACTAATAAAACCTTCGTCAAAATATAAATCAGAGAGCTGTAATGTGATTAATTCTGATACACGAAGACCGCAAGCATATAAACATTCTAGCATCGCTCTATTGCGCTCTCCTTGTGGATGTCCTAAATCTATAGCAGCAATAAGTTGATCTATTTCTTCTTCAGAGAGTGTATCTGGTAATTTGCGACCTAACTTGGGAGCTTCGATTAAATCTGTCGGATTATCATTCCGATAATCTTCAAAAATTAAATAGTTAAAGAACCCTTTTAACCCTGATATGATGCGAGCTTGTGATCTTGGTTGTACCTCTTTTGCAATATCGTACACAAACTTTTGAATCTCCTCTTTTGTAATAGTAATAGGATTTTTTGTGATTTTATGCGCTTCAAGAAAACGAATCAATTTTGTTAGATCTCTAGAGTAATTGGAAATTGTATTATCAGAAAGACCACGTTCTATACGTAGGTAATTCTTATAATCTATGATACTATTTTTCCAGTTCATGTACGGATGCCTCGGTTTTAAATATGCTTTCTTGCATAGTAGGTAAAAGTCAGAAACCTAAAAATACTTGTTTTTTGTGTAATCTCTGTTAGTATAAAATGTATAATCATCATATATATCTAAAAAAATAAAAAATATCTTTTTTATGGCTTCTGGTTCTAGTTGATTGTATATCAATACATCTGGCTTTCTTAGTAAGAAAAGGAAGTTATTTTCCGATAAAATCTCACTCGAAATTCTAGAAACCCGAGTGCTATATTGTTTTTAAGTAGTTGATTAGCAAGGTTTTTGTGAAGTTTGTAGCCGTAACAATTAAAACAAATATTATGAAAAATCTTTTATTAATTACTTTATTGGCAGGACTATTAACATTTCAGGTAAATGCACAAGAAAATTTTTCTTTTGGTGTAAAAAGCGGGGTTAATCTAGCTAACTTATCAGGAGGAGGAGCAAGTTTAGATAGTAGAACAGGCTTCCATATAGGTGCAGTTGCAGAACTTTTTTTATGGGAAGATAAATTTGCTATACAGCCAGAACTCATCTATTCACAGCAAGGGGCTGTTTCCAATACTAATTTATTTGTTGAAGGAATATCATTTTCAATCGCTATTAAGAATGATTACATCAATGTACCAGTGTTAGGAAAATACTATCCAACAAAAGGGCTTAGTCTTGAAGCGGGCCCTTATTTTGGATTTAATGTAAAATCAGAATTAGAAATAGAAACCATGGGATTTGAAGGAACAGAAGATTTGAACGAAGAAGTTTCAACATTTGATTTTGGTTCGGTTTTAGGGGTTGGTTATGAGTTGCCTATTGGAATATTTTTTCAAGCACGATATATGTTTGGAGTAAGTGATATAGGGTTTGCAGATGGAGATGAAATAGTTAGAAATCAATTATTACAATTTTCAGCAGGATTTAAATTCTAGTAAAAAAGAATATTATAAGAAAGTGCTTCCTTATTTGAAAGCACTTTTTTTATGACTTGTAATGTGGTATTTTTACGCTTTCGCGAAATGTCATGCTGAGCCTGTCGAAGTAGCGTATACTTTATGAAATGAGCATACTTAAAAGTTTCTATGCTAACAGAAATGATTAATATGCAAATTACATCTGACTTCTAAAAAATAAAATAAACAGATGAAACTACGCATCATTAATGGCCCTAATCTTAATCTCTTAGGAAAACGTGAACCAGAAATATATGGAGGTAAATCTTTTGAAGATTATTTTAGAGACCTGCAATCGAAATACACAACAATTGAACTTTCCTATATACAATCTAATATAGAAGGAGAATTGATCACTCATATTCAGGAATCTGATGGAGTGTATGATGGTATTATTTTAAATGCAGCTGCCTATACGCATACCTCAGTAGGGATTGGAGATGCTGTTGCAGCTATAGGAACTCCTGTCATTGAAGTGCATATTTCTAATACATTTGGTCGAGAAGAGTTCAGACATCAGTCATTCATATCAAAGTATGCAAAAGGAATCATTTTAGGATTTGGCTTGCAAAGCTATGATCTCGCTATTCAAAGTTTTATAGAATAAGCTTATGCACACCACTTATTTTAATTGGAGTAGTGGGAAAGATTCAAGTCTAGCACTCTATAAATTACTCCAGGATTCTGAATATAAAATCTCAAAATTAGTCACTACCGTAAATTCAGACTATAACCGTGTTTCTATGCATGGGCTCCGTATAGAGCTCTTAGAAAAACAAGTGGCTAGTCTTGGATTTCCATTAGAGAAGATCACATTTCCTGCAGAAGTCTCTATGGAAACGTATTCCAATACTATGCGAGAAGCTACTACTCAATTATACAATGAAGGGAATACACACGGAGTTTTTGGAGACATTTTTCTAGAAGATCTAAGAATATATCGTGACGAACAACTAGCCCAAGTAGGTATAAAAGGAGTATATCCTTTATGGAAAAAAGACACAAAGGCATTACTTAAAGAATTTATTGATGTAGGTTTTAAAGCCATTACTGTCTGTGTAAATGCAAAATACCTAAGTGAAGATTTTTGTGGGCGTATTATCGATGCTTCATTTATAGAGGACTTACCAGACACCGTAGATCCTTGTGGAGAAAACGGAGAGTTTCATACGTTTGTATATGATGGTCCAATTTTCAAAAAACCAATTCCCTTTACCATAGGAGAGAAGGTACTACGTCGTTATGACAAAACAGATGATGAAGATACGTGTTTTGTAGAAGAAGACGACCAAAAAAGTTGGGATACAGCTTTTTGGTACTGTGATTTAATCTCGAATTAAAGAAATTAGGTATAGATATTACCTGTAACTACTCTAACTCTAATACTGCTTTTATATCAATTTTTTTATCAGAGTTTTTATCTCTTAAAGTAGCAGTTAATGTGCAAAGAATAT
>CAKZKZ010000915.1 GCA_937124495.1 uncultured Dokdonia sp.
ATATGATCCTAATTTCTGGACAGGCTACAACATCATGGAGCCTAATGCAGCGATTCAAGCTTTTGAGGTAGTGGAGTAATTTCCTCATCCTAGCCTTCTCCCAGAGGGAAAAAGGGACTTCATTGTTTTCGCTTTCGCGAAAGTTTATTTATTACATTTCCTCTCCCTCTGGGAGAGGATTAAGGAGAGGGTGTTTACAGGGGGATCCCACTCTAACCTTCTTCTAGAATGAGAAGGAATTTTCAATATGTTATTATCATTAATTTATGAAGTTTTATTATTTTTTTGCTTTCGCGAAAGCGTACTGATCATGATTTTATGTAAAAAGGAGATGAGTTTCTTTAAAGGAAAAAATGACAAAAAATAAGGTTTTTAATTTTTTTACGACAGATTCGCTAAGAGCTACTATACGGTAATTGCTCATCTGTGTTATCAACCAAATTTTTTATATCATGAATAAATACGTTCTCTTATTGATCAGTTTTTTTAGTATGTCTACGATTGCAATAGCACAAACTGTAATGCCACATGCTTCCCCAAAAGAGAGAACAACACCTACTTATTTAAGTGAAGAAGAAGTCACCGTTTCTGATATTTATAAAAAAGTAGTACCAGCTGTGGTAACCATCTTTACAAGTTCAAATAATTTCACAGAAAAAGGAGCTATAAAAAGTCAGGGACAAGGTTCGGGTGTTCTTATTTCTCATGATTGTTATATCCTGACAGCAGCGCATGTAGTAGATGGAGCTTCTGAGATTTTAGTGAAAACACAAGATGGGAAAATGCGTAAAGCCACTATCCTTTTTAGTGAAAAAACAGCCGATATCGCATTGCTACAATTGAAAGTACTCGACCCAACATTAGCACATGCAAAGCTCGGGGATTCAGATAACTTAGTTGTAGGACAAAATGTGTATGCGATAGGAAGTCCGTATGGTCTTGAAAACTCATTTTCATCAGGAATTATCTCTGCTTTTAGAGGAGATAGTAGAGTGTATGATGGTACAGTGCCTGTAGAATTTATACAAACAGATGCTGCTATAAATTCAGGAAATAGTGGAGGTCCTTTATTCAATTCTCAAGGAGAAGTAGTGGGAATTGCGTCAAGTATTTTGACCGTTTCTGGAGGTTTTCAAGGAATCGGTATGGTCGTCGCTATCAATACGGCAAAAGATTTATTGGCTTTTGAAGATCGCCCATGGGTAGGTGTTGAGAGTGTGTTTTTAACGCAAGAAGAATATGCGCGATTATTTAATCTCCCTATTAAAAATGGAGGATTACTTATTCAACATGTAGCGGTAAATAGCCCCGCAGCTAAAGCAGGATTGCGAGGCGGTTATATCTCTGCAAATGTAGCAGGAAGAGAGATTCTTTTTGGAGGTGATATTATCCTTCAAGTAGGAAAACAAGTCACGTGTCATGTTGGTTGTTTAGAAAAATCAAAAAGCGTTCATGCAGATGAAAATAAAATCACCATACGCTACTTGCGAGAAGGAAAAGAGTATACTGCGATATTAGATACAACAGATACACGACGTAATTTTTTGGTGCAGAAGTAGTTCTAAACACCTTCATCCTAGCCTTCTCCGAGAGGGAGAAGGAACTTAAATTGTTTTTCGCTTTAACGCTACGCTCTCCCTTTTAGTCGTGAATCTCGTAAACTCAATTTCGCGAAAGCGTACTCAACCATTTTACTTCTTATATGTCAACTCTTGTTGTGAGATATTATAATCCCATACTTTTTTACCCTTCTCGTCATAAATAGTTAATAGTAAATTTCGTTTCCCGTATTTGCCAGAAACGTTGACGACTCCAAAGTTACGTTCATAATACGTTTTATCTTTTACCTGAAGTGTATTCCCTTCATCACGGGCTTTATGAGTGCCTGATGTAAGCGGCGAACAGGTAATATCAATCAATGGATACGCATCTGGACGTTCTAAACGCGAGATTTCTGTATGATGGCGATCACCACTCATAAAGACAACTCCTTCTATCTTTTCGGCAGCGATACGATCTAGTAAACGTTTACGAGCTTCTGGATAGGTTGCATAGTTTTCATAGACAGCCGCATCACTGATGGTTTGACCTCCAATACCTACTATTTTAAAAGATGCTTTACTTGCGGTTAAGGCATCAATAAGCCAGTTGAGTTGCGCTTCTCCTAAATAATCTTTGTTCGGATCAAGACTTCGGTTGGGCGCACGGTGATAACGATCATCCATCAAGAAAAATTCGACATCATTCCATACAAATTGACCTGTAATACCTCCTTCTCCAGTAGCATTCGTACTTGGATTACCCCAATAATCGTTAAATGCTTTTTCAGCAATTGTTTTATGTACATAACTACGATCAGAATCATTAGGGCCAAAATCGTGATCATCCCAAATCGCATAGTGATGTACACTTCCTAGTAAAGATTGTAATTCTGGTGTTGCACGTGCTTCTCGATTACGGTACCGTATCCCTCGTTCTGTTTGAAAATCGGGTGTGCGTAAGTAAATATTGTCGCCTAGCCAGACCATGAAATCAGGATTTTTTTCAACAATACTTTCAAAGATTCCGTAGACACCTCCGTAGGGTTTTCCAGGGCGGTCATCTTTAGGATCATTACGGTAAAAACAAGACCCAATCGCAAAGGTAAATGGTGGCGGACCTGC
>CAKZKZ010000916.1 GCA_937124495.1 uncultured Dokdonia sp.
TAGGTGTTACGTTGTGTACTTCCATCTAATGGTTTATAATCGAAATGAAATGCAATAGGACCTTTTGAATACCAGTTTACAAGGCCTCCATGTGCTTCCATAGCATTCCAAACAACACTCCCAGCTGGTGATGCATTGAGTTTTTGCTCTGCTTTAGCGACTCTTTCTGTCACCCAACTTTCTGGAACTTTAACAAGATCACTTTGTATATTCTCTTTACTGATTTCTTGCGGAGTTGCTACTGTTTTTTCTTCTTTACAACTAGCTGTTAATAGAAGCATTGTAATACATGTGAAAGCTAAGATGACTTTTTTCATAATACTAGATTATTTTACTTTTTTAAAAGAAAGCGCTTTCTTTTTGTATTCTAAGCGTATCTCTTCAAAATCTTTTTTCTTGATTCTAGCAATTTCTTTTGGAGTGATATTAAAACTGATTTGAGTCATATAACAATTGACATCTTTAAAAAAATCAGATTCAATTTCTTGAGTATCAGATACTATGGTAAAAGGGCTATTTGTATTAGAAAATATCAATGTAGCTCCTCTCTTGGTCTTAATATTTGTTCTACTTATAATAATTACTTCTAAGAATTTATATCCTTGAATCTCTTGTACCCCTACAAAGAATTGTCCGTGTTGCGATGTTGCAATTTTAGCTCCTTCTATATTTGTAGCGATATCTCCTGCAAAAAACGCTGCATCGTCAGATTCATCTGTTTTTTTGTTTCCAAAAGCGGCTAGTACTTTGTCAATTTTTTTAAACATATATTCTTTATCTGGTAAGGTGTCAAAATTACTTAAATAAATAAAAAAAAGCATCCATTACAGATGCTTTTGTACTTAGTTTTTAAATAAACACTCTTTCTCTCTTGTGATCTTATTTCAATTTCAAATCTTTTAAGATAAAAAGAGTGGAATTTAAATGATAAGTTTAACAGAGAGCCTCGCAATCAGATTTACATTGAGTAGGGTTGAAAGGATCATGTTCGCAGGCGCTTTTGCATCTAGATTCACATGTAGAAGGTCCTTCTGCTCCAGCAAAGCCTAAACCACCTATGATTTCTTGTTGTTGTTTACCTGTTAATTGTATTCCTAATTTTAATAAATTTTTCATGTTTTACTTTTTTAATTATTAAATATTCTTGATTATTTAAAGATTTTCAAGAATGGTTTCTATTGTTTAGTAATGGCCTTGACTACTCATCAAAAACATTTTTATACTAAACGGATGTATTGTTCGAACACTTCAAATATTGATTATTTCAGTGTTTAGTCAAAGAACAGATTATCGATATTTATGAATATTGGCTCTCGTATTCATGAATATTGATAATTAAACTCTTTCGTAAATATGATGGTAAGTTTCTGTTAATCAGCAACTATTTGTTTTGAAACAAAAAAAGCACCTACATAGGTGCTTTTTTATTTGAAATGCTTATTGATTACTCTTCTTCGCCTGTTAATTCATCTTGATTTCTAAAGACAAGTACATCATCAAATGCGTCTAGGAGTATGATACTGTTTGTGGTTATATTTCCGCTTAGTATTTCTTTTGACACTTTGTTGAGTACTTCCCGTTGTATTGTTCTCTTTACGGGTCTGGCTCCATATTCTGGTTGGAACCCTTTTTCTGCTAGGAAGTCAATAGCTTGTCGTGTGGAGTCCAATGTGATTCCTTGTTGATTAAGCATCTTTTTAATTCCTTTTAATTGCAGTTTTACAATATCACGTATGTTTTTTCGCGTAAGCGGGGTAAACATCACAATATCATCAATACGATTTAAAAATTCTGGACGTATGGTTTGCTTTAATAACCCAAGTACATCAACCCGAGCAGCTTCTATAGCGCTTTCCATATCTGGAATAGCTTCAAAGCGATCTTTGATGATTTCACTTCCCATATTTGACGTCATAATAACAATGACATTCCTAAAATCCGCCGTACGCCCTTTATTATCTGTAAGTCTTCCTTCATCTAATAATTGTAAGAGGATATTAAAAGTATCTGGGTGTGCTTTTTCAATTTCATCTAATAATACGACCGAATATGGTTTACGACGGACCGCTTCTGTCAATTGTCCTCCTTCATCATAGCCCACGTATCCTGGAGGTGCTCCTATAAGTCTGCTTACACTATGACGTTCTTGATATTCGCTCATATCGATACGTGTCATGGCATTTTCGTCATCAAAAAGATAATCGGCAAGTGCTTTTGCAAGTTCTGTTTTACCTACACCAGTGGTTCCTAAAAATAAAAAGGAGCCAATAGGTTTACGCTGATCCTGTAATCCTGCACGACTACGTCTTACCGCATCACTTACAGCGATGATGGCTTCTTCTTGGCCTACGACACGTTTGTGTAATTCTTGCTCTAAATAAAGCAATTTTTCACGCTCACTTTGCAACATTTTTGTCACAGGAATTCCCGTCCATTTTGCGACTACTTCTGCGATATCTTCACTCGTTACTTCTTCTTTAATAAGTGCTGTTTCTTCATGGGCAACAAGCTCTTTTTGTAATATTTCTAAACGCTCTTGAGCATCTTTGATCTTACCATAGCGTAACTCTGCTACCAAGCCATAATCTCCATCTCTCTCTGCTCTTTCTGCTTCGAGTTTAAAATTTTCAATTTCTTGCTTTGTGTTTTGTACACGCTCTACAGCTTCTTTTTCAGAAAGCCATTTAGCATTTAACTCATTGCGTGATTCTTTAATCTCTGCCAATTCTAGATGCAAACTTTTAAGTTTGGTTTCGTCTTTTTCTCGTTTAATGGCTTCGATTTCAATTTCTAACTGCATTACTTTACGATCTAAGACGTCTAACTCTTCAGGTTTAGAATTAATCTCCATACGTAGTTTTGAAGCAGCCTCGTCCATGAGGTCAATGGCTTTGTCTGGAAGAAAACGGCTTGTAATATAGCGTTGCGATAACTTTACCGCAGCAATGATCGCATCATCTTTAATACGTACTTTATGATGTGTTTCATATTTATCTTTGATGCCTCGTAAAATGGAGATGGCACTTTCTGTATCTGGTTCATCTACCATTACTTTCTGGAAACGACGTTCTAGTGCTTTGTCTTGCTCAAAGTATTTTTGATATTCATCAAGTGTGGTAGCACCTATAGCACGTAATTCTCCACGTGCAAGTGCGGGTTTCAAGATATTTGCAGCATCCATAGCGCCTTGACCACCTCCAGCACCTACAAGAGTATGAATTTCATCAATGAAGAGTACAATATCTCCATCACTGGTCGTTACTTCTTTGATGACAGCTTTGAGACGCTCTTCAAACTCTCCTTTAAATTTTGCTCCAGCAATAAGCGCGCCCATATCTAAAGCAAATATTTGCTTGTTTAATAAATTTTCTGGAATATCTCCGTCTATAATACGGTGTGCAAGTCCTTCGGCAATGGCTGTTTTTCCTGTACCTGGTTCTCCCACAAGAATAGGATTGTTTTTAGTACGTCTGGATAAGATTTGAAGGATACGACGTATTTCTTCATCTCTTCCTATAACAGGGTCTAACTTGCCATCTTTAGCAAGTTGATTTAAGTTTTTTGCGTATTTATTAAGTGCATTATACGTCTCTTCTGCATTTTGAGAAGTCACACGATCTCCTTTTCGAAGCTCTTCAATAGCGGTTTGTAATGCTTTTTCAGTAACTCCTTGATCTTTTAAAATTTGAGCAATCTTGCTTTTAGTCTTAAAAATGGCAAGGATAATATGTTCTATAGATACATATTCATCATTCATCTTTTTTGCAATGATGGTTGTATCATTTATAGCTTTACCGGCTTCTCGCGAAAGCACGATATCACCTCCAGATACTTTTGGGAAACTACTAAGAGTACTCTCCAAAATCTGAGTAAGCAAGGGAATGTTTACATCCAGTTTTTGTAATAAAAAGGGAGTGACATTTTCATCTACTTCTAGAATGGCTTTAAATAGGTGTTCATTTTCAATTTGTTGATGTCCCAACTCTTGCACAATTTGTTGTGCTGTTTGGATGACTTCTTGTGATTTTATAGTGAAATTATTGAAGTTCATGGCTTCTAAATTTTTATAGTTGTTTTTTGATAGATAGTAGTCAATAGTTATTCCAAGGTAGTTTACAAGACAAAATGACGTGTTAGGTCTTGTTTTTAGTGACTTTTTGGCGTGTTTAAGGAAATATGTTTTTAGTATCTTGGCGAGATCATTTATTGGGAAGCATTTTTTTTTGCTTTCGCGAAAGCAAACTAAACGACAAACGACTATTTTTGTATAAAAAAAGTAAATATGGGTGTATTTAAAGGATTATTTGGGTCT
>CAKZKZ010000917.1 GCA_937124495.1 uncultured Dokdonia sp.
CATACTCAAATACAGATATTGAAGGTTATGAAATGGAATTAAAATTATCGTGAATATATTTAAAACTCCACTTATGAAATTGCAATATTTAGGCGTTAATTTATTTATTAAAAGAGATGATTTATACCCAATATCTGGTGGTGGAAATAAAGGGCGAAAAGCTGAGTATATTCTGGCTAAATGTGTAGCAGACGGTAAAAATGCCGTGGTAACCTGTGGTGGAGAACAATCTAATCACGTTAGAGCTACCGCTATTCGATGTAAAGAACTTGGTTTAGCATGCACCATTGTTATTCATGCACCAAATACTAAAAACAATGAAGGTAATTTAAAATTATTGCGGTTATTGGGTGCAAAAATTGTTTTCTGTGATATGGCCGATGTGGCGAATGTTATGGATGATGAAATGGCCGAATATGTCACGCAAGGCTATAGTCCTTTTTATATTTGGGGCGGAGGCCATTGCATTGAAGGCACCCAAGCATATTATGATGCAGCTCTTGAAGCACAAGAACAATCTGATATAACGTTTGACTATGTGTTTCATGCAAGTGGTACAGGAACTACACAAGCGGGGTTACATCTTGGCTTTAAAACAGTTAGACCTACAACACAAGTTATAGGCGTGAGTGTCGCGAGGCAAAATCCACGTGGGACCGAAGCCGTTGTTGATTCAATAAAGGAATTTACAACTGAAAATAAGTTAGCGAGTAACTTATCTGAAGATGTCATGTTTAACGATAGTTTTATGTGTGGCGGTTATGAAAATACATCATCAGAACAACTTGAAATGATAAAGATCATTAGGATGTATTTCAAGGCTACGTTCATGTTTTTTTATTCATTTTTTAAATTTATATTCTCATTGTAAACAGACTTCGTTCGCTTTCGCGAAAGCGGACTTAAAAAGAAAAGATGCTATTTTACTTAGACTTCTTTTTCATAGGGAAGACTTTAAAGAACGTAAGACTTCGCCAGAGCCATTCTAATGGCCCATATCTAAAGTGTTGTAACCAAATCTTACTTCCCCAAGTTTGCACTATTATGAGCCCTATGGCGATCAAAAAGGTATATGTATTTGAAATTTCCCCTAGAAAACCGAATCCCCAGCCATAAAGTAACATCGTTCCTAGTATGCTTTGCATTACATAATTTGTTAATGCCATTCGTCCATAAGGAGCAAGCTTGACTAACCACTTCTCGGGTTTTACTTTTCTATACAGCATCACAAAGAGCGCTAAGTAAGTCAGAGTCATGGATACATTAATTAAATCATATCCTGCAAGTCCAATCATTGCTATCCAGCTGTTCATATTTATTTCAGGGCCCATACTGATAAAAGCTCCAGCGGTAATTCCCATAGACAGTACAAATAAAATAAGGGAACCGATAAGAACTTTTTTAGTGAATTTTCGCTCTTCGCGAAAGCGTTTAAAAAATCCAGAACGTCCTACATATAAACCGATAAGAAAGAAAGCAAATGTAAAATACCCTCGTCCAAAGATGCCGTATTGGAAATTCATTTTATCTAGATGACCTTCCCAACGATTTGTAGCAAAAACGTCCCCAAGACTTCCACTTTTTATAGTATTATAATAGTCAGCTACATGGGTGCTTTCCATATTCATTGGATCTACATCTAGAAACAAATGTTCTCCTTGGGTTAAAAAGAAGATAATGTATCTACCCAGCCCTAGAAATAATAGGGCCGCAAAACCTAGCACCCATCTGTTAGAAAGTTTGAAAAAAGGAATGAGCAAGATCCCGAGCATAGCATATATGGTTAAGATATCACCTCTATAAAATAGGCTGTGTATATACCCAATGGCTAAGAGTAACAACAATCTCCATAGAAACCTACCTCCAAAAGTGTTCCCTTTTTGAGCGCCATTATCCATTTGAATAAAGAAACTGATTCCGAATAAAAAGGAAAACAAAGCAATAAACTTTCCTCTGAGGAAAAAGCCAATAAATCCTTCTATTATTTGATCTGATAAACCAATTCTTACAGCTTCACCATGGCTCTCTGGTGTTCCTGCACCAATATATTGCTCTACCATGTGGCAGATGAGGATTCCAGCTAATGCAAAGCCTCGTAGGGCGGCGATAATTTCAATTCTAGGGGATTTTGAAGAAGACATATATGGATGGATGTAATTTCAATCTTTCTTTTTTTGCTTTAACGCTTCGCTCTCCCTATGGTCGTGAATCTCACTAGTTCGATTTCGCGAAAGGCGTTCCTGCATCATTTGTTGTGTCTGTTTATAGTCAAACAACTTGGCTTGCTCTAAATTAGGAAAAGAAAATGAACCTGAAAGACATCTGAAGGATTTTCAGAGTAGGTGAGTACTCGTCATTGATGATGTACATTATTATGTAGGTTCCTATGTCCAAGCCCTATTATAAATAGGCAACATTGTAACATAGGTTTTAATTAATATATCCGTGTTTTTCTAAAAAAGCATCAATTGCTGCTTGCGCTTTTTGACTCGTTGCCTTATCAGGATTTGGCCAACCATCGTCAGGTTCGCTATCTGGGGTAAATAGATGGCCTACTTTATCATAAATATGTAGTTGAGAATCATTACCAAGCGCTATCATTTTAGTGTGGAATGCCTCTGAACCTTCTAGAGGGGTTACTGTATCTGCTCTTCCTATAACAACAATGGTAGGAGGTGTTGTTTCAGAAACATGCTCTGTGGGTGATATATCTTCTACTTTTATTTTATCACCAAGCCTTTCTTGAAACTGTTTATACACTAACAATGAAAGTGCGGGTGATTTTAACGCTAATAAATTAGGTGCGCTTGACATCTTTTGATCTGGTGAGTCTAAGTTTTCAAATATTGCAGCACAAGCTGCAAGATGTGCTCCCGCAGACCATCCATAAGCCGCTATTTTATCTTTGTCAATAGAAAACGTAGTGGTGTTTTCCCGAACCCATCTAATGGCCGTTTGAGCATCAAGAACAGATTCGTAAGGGGTAATTCCCTTTTCTGAATCTTCAAGTCTATATTGAACAGAAAAGGCTATCATACCTTTACTCGCGTAATGATTTGCACTACTAAAACCCCAAGAGGCTTCCCCAATAGCCCATCCTCCGCCATGAAATATGACCATCGCTGGATATTGCTTTTTGGCATCATAGTCAGAAGGAAGGATACGATATATTTTTAACTGATTTTCTACATCATAGGTGAATTCTTCTGGTATGGTAGCATCAGCATCTTTTTGTGCATTAGCGATAAAAAATGTAGACAAAAAAAGTATGGAGAATAGGATTATATTTTTCATTTTGTTGCGGTTAGTATTAAAATGATTCATAAAAATGGAAAAACACACAGAATGGGCACACATACAACAATATGCATAGCCCTATTCTTTTATAAAGACAGCTTCATTTTAGTATTGTTGCAGTTTGGTGATTTTTTTAATCGCGGGGCGATAGCCAAGGCTTTAATCCCTTTAGGCTTACCTCGAAATGGAAAGTTGTCCTATTTGATCTCTTGTATGCATTTGCATCGAGGTAGTTCATTATAGCACCATGTGTCCGTGCATGGTTAGTGAAGTACATCAAACTTACTTTGTTCTTTGCTACATTTCATTAATTCACTTCCAAGGACCCTTTGTTGTAATATTAGTTGTAGCACCAGCATCAAGACGGAATAATCCTCCTGCACACCCTATCCAAATAGTTCCGTTACGATCTTCTAGAAAACTCACCACAGCTTTTGGTTTTTTAGTAACAGGATCAACAACTGGATAGTTTGTAAAACGTTCTCCGTTATATGTATACATGCCGTTACTTATTGTGCTAATCCATAAAATATCTTTGGAATCTCTATATATCTGATATACATCATTTCTACTTAAACCTTCGATATCTGGAAAGGATATAAAGTGTTCTCCATCGTATTTAACTAATCCACCAGATCCCTGTCGCTTGTTAGGATTTGGATGGTCTTTTTCAGCGACTCTTGAGCTAAACCACATAGCACCTTGTTTATCTTCTTGAATATCTTGCACATTATTTGAAGCGAGTCCATCCATTTTAGTCACATGAGTAAAAGTGCTTCCGTCATACTTACAAACCCCATATCCATCTCTACTTATCCAAATATTACCTTTAGTGTCTTCATAAATTTGAGTGATCCAATTTTTAGTATCTTCATTAATTGTTGTTTGTATAGTAGGTGTTGGGATGGTAAAACTTGTGAAGGTATGCCCATTAAATTTACAAACGCCACCCCAAGTACCAATCCAAAAATCACCTTTTTTGTCTATGAGTAGATTACTTATACTATCATCACAAAGTCCATCTTTTGTAGTAAAGTTAGTAAACGTTTTGCCATCATATTTTGATAATCCCGCACCTGTGCCAAACCACAAATTTCCATGTCGATCTTCAACCATACTGCCCACTCTATTACTTGGCAATCCATCTTCCTTAGTCAAATAGGTAAGTGTTTCTCCATCATATGTAGCGACTCCTTTTGATAGCGTTCCAAACCAAAGATTCCCTTTAGAATCTTCAAAGGTTTCTACAACATATTCGCCTATTTGAGAACCTACTTCTTTTATTGACTGTTGTTTTGGCGTGTTATTTTCTTCGTTTGTATTTGATTGACCTTTACAAGAAGTGACAAGAATAACAATAACGAAAATTAACAAACAGATTCTGGATAGTGTATACGATTTTCTCATGGGTAGTTTTTCCCAAACTTATGATGATATACGTTATGTTGGCATTTTCAAATGTAAAATTATACCAAAAAAATGTCAATTTTCATTAAGACCTTTCAGTTGCGTATGAATCATAATGAGTTGACACATTTTAGGTCGAATACTGTTCCTATTTTATGTTTAAAAGGGAGTGTGGTTTATTTTGCTACTTCGACAGGCTCAG
>CAKZKZ010000918.1 GCA_937124495.1 uncultured Dokdonia sp.
CATCGAGGGCCATCATCACTTCAGAAGAATTACAACAATTAGAAAAAGGACTACACGAAATCGCATTACAGATAGAAGCAGGTACCTTTATCATAGCGTCTCAATATGAGGATGTACATTCTAAAATTGAATACGAACTCACCAAAAAATATGGAGACGTAGGCAAAAAGATTCATACCGCACGTTCCAGAAATGATCAAGTGCTGGTGGCATTACATTTATTTTATAAGGATCATTTGCAGCAAGTCGTTTCAAAAACAGAAATGTTATTTGACACACTTTTAGCGCTCGCTGAAACACATAAAAAATCTATTATACCAGGCTACACACATTTACAAGTGGCAATGCCTTCTTCTTTTGGGTTATGGTTTTCTGCATATGCTGAGCTATTGATAGATGATGTCTATATGCTGCGAGCTGCCTTAAAAACCGTCGATCAAAACCCATTGGGATCAGCTGCGGGGTATGGGAGTTCGTTTCCTATTGACAGGGATTTCACCACCGAAGCCTTAGGGTTTTCTACACTTAAATATAATGTGGTAGCCGCCCAATTGAGTAGAGGAAAAAGCGAACGCACCATTGCCAGTGCTTTAGGAAGTGTATGTAATACCTTAAGTAGGTTTGCTATGGATATTTGTTTGTATATGAGTCAGAATTTTGGCTTCATTACCTTTCCAGATGCGCTTACGACAGGTAGTAGTATAATGCCTCATAAAAAAAATCCTGATGTGTTTGAACTCATTAGAGGAAAGTGTAATAAAATTCAAGCATTGCATACAGAGATCCTTTTAATCACCAATAACCTCCCTAGTGGATATCATAGAGATTTTCAGGTATTGAAAGAGCATAGTATACTCGCTTTTCATGAGGTAATGGGGATCTTGGATATTTTTAATTATGCGATCAAACAGATTAAGATCCTAGACATTGATCTGAGTGATGAAAAGTATCAATACTTATATACAGTAGATAGTATTAATACCTTGGTCATGAAAGGGTATTCTTTTAGAGATGCATATCAACAGGTGGGAGCTCAAGTACAATCTGGCACCTATACCCCAGCAGACGCAAAGGATCATACACATATAGGGAGTATGGGTAATTTATGTTTGGATAAGATTAAGGAGAAGTTTGGTCTAGCATAGATATAGAGAGCATAAAAGAAATTATTACCTTAAAAAACGACTCAATTTATGTCAAAAGAGCCGTTTCAAAAATAGATGCTTTTTATTGTAAAATTCCAGTTTCATAATATATAGATATAAAAGAGCCGTCTGCATCGGGCCCACTGAATTGAAAGTCTATACGTAGGTATTCTATTATTGGGTGATAAATTCTATTACCACTTAAAGTAGGTAGTGTACTAAAATAGGTGTCCATATTACAAATAACTTCTTCAATAATTATATTAGCATCGCTTGCATCAATAAACGGGTAAAAATTACCATCGGGTACACCTAATGTATCAAATGAACCTTCTTCAGTACCACCCCAGCTATTACCTGATTCACCAGACGCTACAGACGTTGGTCTATTAGACATTGAGAGTCTACGTGCATATTCTTTATTAATTTTTATTCTTAACTCTTCGTAGAAACAAGCGATATCAGCATCACCTGGATCATAAACACCATCACATCCACTGGATATAGAGCCATATGTAATTGTTTGTTCCGTGAACGGATTAGGCAGTAACAAATTGCAATTAACAGCTGTTAGATTTGCTTCGATAATTTCTGTACGATCATCTTTTGAACAACCCAATGTCATAAAGACAAAAACCAATAAATAAATTATTTTTTTCATAATTCAATTTTTAAATTAATATGTTATTTATACTTATGTTCCAGAAAAATCATAATCTCACCTATAAATGTTCTTTTTTATGTATTACTTCGGTCTACTAAAGGTATTTTAGAGTTATAATACACTATTTTTAACAAAAAAAGGCTTCACATTTCTGTGAAGCCTTTTTTGATTACATCAATATAAATTAAATATACTGACCTATAATAGGTGCTTAATACAATTAACTATTATTTTTCTTGAGTTTTAGCTAATTGCTTCATGAAAGCATTCAACTTATTAGTTTCAATTTCTTTAGGTGTTTGTTCATCTACAATAAGAGAAACATTACCACTAAACACGTGACTTAAGTACAAAGGAGATCGTATCGCATCCCCTCCTGAATCTGGAGCAGCACGGTGACAATTAAAACAATTAATTAGATATGATGCATCCGTAATCTTATCTGTCGTTTGTTGATAGGTTTGTGTAAATGTTTCCATCGTTACATTTGCAGAAGCTAATGACCCTCTTGCCATTGATCCTGGTATAGCATCTTTAATATTCCTATACAACGAATTAAGCGTATCCGCTTGCTCTTCAGGTGTTAATCCATCCATATTTAACCAAATAGCGCCATCATACTGATAATTTTGCCAAACATCTTTTTCACTTTTTAAGTGAGCAGAAACACACATATTAAGGCTATCTATTTTATTATAGTTATCAGGTTCTGGCTGACTTGTTGCCACATAATTATTAGGGCTATATGCGGCAACACCATATTTAAATAATCCAAAAGCTTGATCTGCTTTAGCTATTTGTCCAGAAGGCCATCGTATTCCATCAACGCCTGTAACAGTTCCTTCTTTAAAAATAAGTGTGTTTTTAGTTGAACTTGCTGTATTAGTACTTACATCAAATATTGGAGCTAAGGAATTGTGTTCAAAAGTTGCCCAGATAAATTCTGGGTGATTAATAACAACACCTACTACATGCATTCCTAATAAAGCTACTTCTTCTTTTACTACGGTTCCGTCTTTTTGTGTAACAGCAGCCATGGTCGTATAATAGTTCTCTTTTGCAATTTTCTTACTTGGTAATGCCGTTATTGGAACCCAAGAAACTTTCGTTTCTAATGAGCCTATTGGAAACGTTGCATTATTATTTTTAGATAAAGTCCCCTTCTTTATACTATCTACATACTTTGTAATAGCAGTTTCTAGTGTCTCATTAATATGTATAGAGTAATAAACGGTGTCAGCAGTCTTACCATCTGCACTATATCCTGGAATTGTTTGTAAAACGGCATCTAGTCCCGCTTGATTAATACTAGATAATGCAACAGAAGTTCCAGAGGGAATCGTTACTGTTTCCATCTGATTTGTAACTTGTTTTAAAGAATTTAAGAATAGCGGTTTCCCATTTGCTTCAGGCTTCGTTAGCCATAAAAACTTCTGAAATGACCATTGTTGAAACATACAATTGGTTGTATTTGCCGTATCAAAAGGGCTTCCTTTCCCTTCTTCTGGCCCTGGAGTTTTTGAATGTGGAAACCAATCTGATTCACAACCACAAGAAGTGGATGTAGTAGCTAAAGCCAGATCGCTATAGGTCTCAAGTTTTGTTTCTGGTGTTGATTTTTCTTCTTTTTTTTGGTTACAAGCACTCAAAAAAAGTAATGTAACACCTAAGATAAATATACTCTTTAAAATGATAGATTTGGAGGTCATTGCATATAAAATTAATGGTTAATATTTCATTTTCAATAAGTTACGAATTTAACAAAATTTTCACAACACCAAATACGTAGAAATACCTGATTTCTTAGAATAGGATTTCTACGATCATACTACTAGGTATCTTACATACTTCTAGCAAGGTTTTTTCAGATTTTATATTTCTCTTTTTTAAATTACAATCTCTTACTTTTGCTCAAGTATAAGCATAAAAAAGCCCCCACATTTCTGTAAAGGCTTCTTTGTTTTTTTTAACTTATACCTTATAAAATCTAGTATTCTAAAATTTGAATTAATGAAATTCTTAGGAGTTATATTTAGCAGGTGTACACCCTTCATATTTTTTAAAAGCAGAATAAAATGTAGCCTTTGTATGAAAACCAACCTCTATTCCTATCCCTTCAATCGATAGGTGATTAGCCTTTACATCAACTAGCAATTCTTTAGCTTTATCTACTCTATATTTATTTATAAAATTATTAAAATTCATTCCTACTTGATTATTCAGAGCATAGGAAATACGTTTGGGGTGAATATGTGTTTCTTCTGCAATATCTATTATTGTTAAATTATGCTTTAAAAAACTCTGGGTACTTTTAATACTTTCTCTAATTATAACTATTACCTCTAACATTTCTTCTGAATCCATAAATTGTGGCTTCTCCTTTTTACCCATTGGTAATTCTAACGGTAATACAGGTGATTCTACATTTACTTCTACTTCATTCATAATGATATACTCTTTCTCTTGTTTTGGAAAAATCAAATAAAGAGATACTATATTTTCTTGTGTTATCCCTTTAAACGACACCCAATAAATTAATATTACATTAACTATAGTAGCTAAGAAATATAAAGTATGATTCGCTTCAAAAAAATTAACAAGCAATAGTACCTGAAAAAAGATACTACCATAAACAAATAGTTTTGACCAATTTAAATTTTTATGAACGGTTTCTGAAAATTGATTTTCTACTTCTTTTTGGTGTAACATAATCCAACGAATGGTTAAAACACCTATAAAAATGGAATAACATAAACCAAATACAAAATATACCAATGCATAAGAAGAAACTTTAAGTTCTAGTTTGGTTTCTACAGGTAGAAAGAAAATCACCAAGCCAATAACTGTTTCTATAAAGCCTGGAATTAATGTCCAATAACTTGGTTTTTTACTATTGAAAACAGAAATTTTTTGGATATAGATGTAAAATAATGGATACGCTAAGAAATGAAAGTGGATAGGTGGTAACTCTAATACTGGATATTGAAGTAATATCCCCATATCTTCCAAAATATTAGGGATAGGCTCTAATGAAAATAAAAGTATAAATAGTCCTAAAAATAGAGTTGGCCTATTCTTTTTGGAATGTAGTAACAATAACATTATTCCAAAAAGTAGGCCTTGTACAACGCCAAGAATATCTATAATACTTATTATGTTATATGAAAAATCCATAGAAGTACTACAAATGCCAATTATAATTGACATTTGTAGATTACAAAATTATTTAAATTTATCTTCTGATTGCCCTAAAAGCTTAATAAAAAGCATGTACTCATCAAAAGAAA
>CAKZKZ010000919.1 GCA_937124495.1 uncultured Dokdonia sp.
AAATAAACATATCTAATTAAGGAATTTGTTATTAAAACAAAATACCATCAAAATTAAAAATGTATCTCCTTGAATACTCCATCACTTTGTCTATTTTTAACACATCATTACATTATGTGATTATATGGCGAGTATCTGCAAAAGAAATAATCATGTCGCTAGAGTGACTAAAAAAAGAGAAAAGAATACTAGATAGGATATCGATGAAGATTTCTAAAGATACTCACAAGTCATAACGTGATATACTTTTAAAATAATGACAGTAAAAACAATAGTCAACTATTATGGAAATAAGTAGGATAATAATAATAATCCTACTATCGATTGGGTCAATTCAAGGGCTAATATATGGTTTCATATTATTTAAATCTATCACTAACAACAAATTAGCCAATAGAATACTGGCAATCATTCTAATCCTGCTTTCTTATCGACTTTCCATTCAAATAATGCGATTATTTGGTCTAGGCTATTATGATAGCTGGTATTATATCATGATAGATATAAGTTGGGTATATGGTGCACTCATCTATTTTTATACAAAAGCACAAATTCATCCAAGTTTAAAATTTAAAAAGAAAGATTGGATTCATGTACTCCCTGTTGTTATCCAAATAATATGTAGTGTTTTTGTAAGGCTTCAAAATGTATATTGGGATGGTACGAAAGAAAGCTTATCATGGCTTGGCTATTATGGATATGTGGTTTGGATGAATAATTCGACTATTTATATAATAGCAAGTATTTTGATTATTTTTTATACATATAAATCTCAAAAACTACTAAACACTGCCAATAAAGCATTTAATATCAATAGTCTTAAGTTCTCATGGATTAAGCGTATAATTCGTTCGTTTTTAATCTATTTCACATTAGTCCTACTCATTCTCTTAATTGATTTATTCATTTATAAATCAATTAATGATGGCTCCTATTTCTATTTTACTCGGTTTTATTACTATCCATTCTTTATTGGCATTGCTATTCTGACTTATTGGATAGGGGTAGAAGGTTTTTCGAGACGAAATGATATCGAAATTTCAATAAAGAGTATTCCAAATTCTGAAGATTTGGAAAAGCTCAAAGTTATTGCCAAGAAACTTAAAAAAGCGATGGTACATGATAAAATATATAAAGACCAAGAACTTTCACTTAATAGTCTATCAGAACATTTAGAAATTAAACCTTATTTAATTTCTAAATGCCTTAGTGAGGTCATAAATAAGCGATTCAATGATTTTATAAATGAATACAGAGTAAAAGAAGTCCAATATCTTATAGAGAATCCAGACAATTCAAAATATACCTTATTGAGTTTATCTATGGAAGCTGGTTTTAACTCTAAATCTTCTTTCAATCGTGCCATAAAAAAACAGTTAGGTATTTCTCCCAGCGAATTAAAGATTAATAAGTAGTCAATTATCTAATTGACATATTTCTTCTTGATTAAATAAGGTTCAATTCGCCAATTGAAACGATTTCGATCCACCAAAACGATATGTTTGTTTAAGATTTTAAAACATAAAAATGAAGACCTTATTAAAATTAATACTTGCGTTATTATTTTCATCAACTTGTATTGGACAAGTCACTCAAGACTTTAAACCAACATTTATAAAATCAAAAAAAACAACGCACAAGATTAACAAAAAACAAGATTACACCTTCGGATATTTAGAGGTACTTGAAAATAGAAATAAACCCACAGGAAACACCATAAAACTACCTGTTTATATCTTTAAAAGCAGAAATCCCAACTCAAAAAAAAATCCTATTATTTATACGGTGGGTGGCCCAGGCTCAACCACAATGCCATCAGCACAGTACATGAACTACTACAAATATCTTGATGATAGAGATTTCATTCTAGTTGAACAGCGAGGCACTCAATTTGCACAACCAAGCTTAAATTGTCCCGAATGGTCTAAAGCTATATATGAGTCTCATCTTCCAAATTTTGATACTACAACTTATGATTCGCTTTTCGCGAAAGCTGCAACATCCTGTAAAACCAGACTTCAACAAAAAGGGGTAGATCTAAATGGTTATAACACCAATGAAATAGCCGCTGACATCAATGATTTAGTATATGTTTTAAATATTAAGGAATACAATCTTCTTACTATTTCCTATAGTACAAAAATTGCTCAAGTACTCTTAAGAGACTACCCAGAAAGAATACGAAGTGTCGTTATGGATTCACCACTTCCCTTAGAAGTAAATTACGATGAAGAAAGTGTTGCCAATCTTTTGAAGATGGCCCATACATTACTTTCAGATTGCGCATCTGATGCTACTTGCAATAACGCTTTTCCAAACTTGAAAAATCGTTTTTTTGAGTATTTAAAAGAGAAAACAGAAAATCCATTACGTGTAGTAGTCAAAAACCCTACCAATGAAAAACGAGAAACCTTCTACCTCAAGGGAGAAGATTTGATAACGACTTTCTCCTCCACATCCATAGCAAACATCCCTCTTGAAATTGAAAAGCTTTTGAATAACGACCTAAGCACTATAAAAAAGCAATTATCGTATCTATTTGAAAAACCAGATACATTTAATGGGTATGGATTAGGAATGCGTTTGTCTGTATGGTGTGCAGAAGAATATCCTTTCAACTCTCAAGAGCGTATTACTACAGAAACCAATAAATACCCAGAAACAAAAGGGCTATCTCCCGTTGTTTTTGATAAAGAAGTTTGCGATATATGGAGCGTTCAAAAAGTAAATGCTATAGAAAACAAACCTATTAAAAGTAACATACCCGTTTTATTAATCAACGGGGGATACGATAGCGATACACCTGTAAAGTGGGCATCTGCTATGAAAGATAATCTACCCAATAGTTTTCATTTAATTTTTGAAGGCTGGACGCATACCCCAACCACAAATTGGAGTAATCCATGTGGTATGCAAGCTGCACATGATTTTTTCAATACTCCAAACCAACGGCCTGCCCCTGAATGTTTGAAAAGCATAAAAAGTCCAACATTCAAAATAGAATAATAAACTACTTGTTAAAATGAATGAAAATCATACGTAAAATCAACATATACGGTCAATAACCCTCTACCTAAATTGCATATCCTTTTGCTTTGCGTATTTTTGAGATATGCTTTACTACCTCCTTATTGGACTCCAGATATATTGCTTGTATCATGCGTATACCACACGTAATAAAATATACTGGTATTTTATCATTCTATTAGCACCGGGTCTAGGGTCTGCTATATATTTGATTACACAAGTATTTACCCAAAGAGATGCTGAGATTGTTCAAAAAGAAATTACAGCAGTCATCAACCCTACCAAGAAAGTAAAAGACTTAGAAGCAAAAGTTGCTTTTTCTGACACCTTCCAAAACAGAGTTGATCTCGCCGATGCGTATAGCGAGCTTAAAGAATATTCGCAAGCTATCATCATGTATAAAGAAGCATTATCTGGAAGTCATAGCAATGATTATTATGCTACATCACAATTACTCACTGCCTATTATCAAGCAGGAGCGTATGAAGATGTGGTAACCACAGCACAAATCATTAAAGACAAAGCTGATTTTGAAACCTCAAAAGCGCAGTTTTTATATGGGCTTTCGTTATCAAAACTAAAAAGAGATGATGACGCTGAAGCTGTTTTGAAAAAGATAGACGTACGTTATTCAAATTATGAAGAACGTATGATACTTGCCAAATTTTATAAAGAAAATCACAAGTTACCAGAAGCAAAAGAATTGCTTGAAGAATTAGTAAGTGAAGGTAACTATATGACCAAACCTAACAAACGATTATACAAAGCTACGTTTGTAGAAATTCAGAAATTACATAACGAACTTTCCGTCTAAAACCATGTCTGTTTTTCTCCACACACATCCCTACGAACCTTATAATTTAGAAGGTGCCACCAAGATTATTGTAGGTACCTTACCACCTCCTAGATTTACAACAGGTGAATTAAACAACAAAGATGTAGACTTCTGCTACGGAAGCAGCAACGGACAATTATGGCCTATTCTGGATATTATATTTGATCTAGGACTCGTGTATGAAAATACGCATCAGGCTATTGAGCAACGTAAACATTTTTTGCTTTCGCGAAAAATCGGCGTGTGTGATATCGTTGCTTCATCAGAAAGAACGAAGATAGATGCCTCAGATATTGGAATGCAAAACGCACAACTTCGTGACATCTTCGGATACCTAACAAAACACCCTAACATCGACACCTTATTATTTACTGGTGGAAATAGCAAAAACGGACCCGAATACTTCTTTCGCCGAAAGGCAAAAGAACATCACGTCAAACTAGAAATAATATCTAATGAAGTGCCTCGTATTCATTCGTTTTCTTGGGAAGGCAGAACGATACAAACGGTATCTCTTACCGCACCTTCTGGAGCAGCCAATAGAGCTGTGGGAAGCTTAGCATTATATAAAAAATTGAAAAGTGAAGATCCAAAGTTCACTACGATTGACTTTAGGGTATTACAATACACTCCTTTTTTCTAATTGTTTTTTATGCATCTCTCCTTTTTCTGTTAATAAACAGCCACTTCTGTCCCTCTACAGATCACATATTTAAAAATATTCAGTAGTTTTATCCTACCTAAATCTATATTATGAAAAAAATTACTTTTTTAACTTTTGCATTACTCTTAAGCATTGCTTCCTACGGGCAACTTACGATTGATGATGCAGACATGACACCCTTTGAGGATATCAGTGCTACAGGCACTCCACTAGGACTTGGTGATGATGGAGAAGAAAACATTGTCATTCCATTTGATTTTAATCTGGACGGACAAGTATCTTCAGATCTTAGAATTGGAAATAACGGTGGTATTTTATTTGGCACCACTACAGGAGATTTATTTGCTGGGAACTTACCTTTGGACGGGCAATCTCCTAGAATTGTTCCTTTTTGGGATGATTTTGACGATGAGATAGGAGAAGTTTATTGGGAAGTACGTGGTGCAGAACCTGCAAGGCGTGTCATTATACAATGGGACGACCGTCCTCATTTCCCTGGGGATACAGAAATTGATCCAGCTACGTTTCAAGTCGTATTATTTGAAACGACAAATGATATTCTTTTTGTCTATGAAGATGTTTTATTTGACGATCCCGATTTTGATAATGGCCAGAGCGCTACTATAGGCGTTGTAAGCGAAACGAATGTATATCAATACGCCTTTAATGATCCAAGTCCGCTGGATGGTATTAATGCGATACGTTTTTCATTACCAAATGAGGATTTTACAGCCTGTGGTCCTACTGGACAAATTATAGATCCTGATGCTTCTAATGAAGGGGATACCATAACGTCTATCATTACCATCGCAGAAAATGGAACCATAGGTAACGAGTATTTTATAGACAACCTTATGTTGGATATTACTCACCGATTTACAGGAGATTTAGATATTAACTTAACGTCACCAGATGGAACTACCTTAATCCTTTCTAATGAAAATGGTGGAAGCGGAAATGATTATACAGATACTATTTTTCAAGATGGAGGTGATCCCATTAATGCAGCTTCTCCTCCTTTTACTGGTGTATTTGAACCACAAGGAGGTAGCTTTTCAGATACCTTTACAGGAGAACAAATGCAAGGAGACTGGACATTGACGATCATAGATGTATTTAGTAGTAGTGATATCGGAATGCTCAATAACTTTTGCATGACCTTTGTTTCTTTTGCTATTATCTGCCCTGAAGATGTCAATGTGGTCAATAATCCAACGATCGTACCTATTGCAGTCACAACAACATTTACACCTGGTTTTAACACCGTTCCTGAAGCGCTTATAGATGGTTCTGGACTTTCTGATTTCCCAGATTTAAATGCTACTCATGAAGATACATCCCCAGCAAATTCTTTTATTGGAGACAATGAAACTGCAGGAAGTTTTGACTTTGATTTAGGAGGTACCTTTATGCTTAACGGTGTTGCTATATGGAATCAAAATGCAGGAGGACCTGGAGGAGCAGGTGAAGAAGGGATTAATGAAATTATCTTATCAGCTTCTTTAGATGGTGTTGATTATACAGTAATTTCTGATGCCCCTACGACAGTTTCTCAAGTAGAAGATGACGGCTTATTAGCACCAGAACAATTTGGTTTTACTGATGTAGAAGCAGCTTTTATACGCTTAGAAGTACTAAATAATCATGGAGATGATGATACTGGATTTGCAGAAATTGCTTTTGTAGGTACTGCATGTGATGCTATTGCTACTTTTGATTTCCCAACCGCTAATGGAACACCTAACACACCTGTACAAACTGGAGGTTTAGAAAGCGGAGATGTCTATCCTTCTGGAACTACAACAAACACCTATGAAGTAGAAGGAAATGATGGTACGATACTTAGTTGTTCTTTTGACGTCAATGTGATAGATGAAACACAACCATTTATCATAGGGTGTCCTAGTGATCTTGAAGTTAACCAAGCAGGAGACTCTACGGTCACTCTTGAAGACTTTCTGATAACTGTAGGCGCTACAGATAATTGCAGTGATGTCACTATGACACAAGACCCGGTAGGTGGAACTATTTTGGATCAAAACACGGTTCAAACTGTTACCATAACAGCAACAGATGTTTCTGGAAATATGGCTACGTGTACGTTTGATATTACGGTATTATCTTCTTTAGGTATAGATGATGAAACATTAAACCATGTGATTAGTATCTATCCAAACCCTGCCAGAGATATCATTACTCTGGCAAATACTGGAAGCCAGACGATCACTCAAATTAGCATTTCTGATATGAATGGACGTGTGATCCAGATGATTTCAAACAATAATACACCAAACAGGCAAATCAATATACAAGATTATGCTTCGGGTATTTATTTTGTGCGCATACAAACGGCTACGGCAAGTGTCGTAAAACGTATTATAAAACGATAGTGCTAGTTAAAATATAAAAAGGTAGAAGAAAAATCTTCTTACTTACATCCCAAGACGTTACTGTCTTGGGATTTTTTATGGACGATTCCGTATCTTCACAGCATCAATCAATCTTTCAATGAAACACGCATTTTTCTTTCTTTCGATAGCCTTATTATTTTCTTGTTCTAAACCAAAAGACAATCCAGATAACATTGACTTTACAACAACTTTTGAAAAAAGTAATGGTACACAAACCCCTACGTATGATGAAGTCATACAATTTTACAAAGACTTAGATGCGGCGTATGTTTCTATAAAAACCTATGAAGTAGGCACTACCGATATAGGAAAACCATTAACGCTTATTTCATTTAATCCTAACCGCTCGCTTGAGAGTGAGTTTTCAGAAGGTAATGATGTACGTCGTGTGCTTATCAATAATGGGATTCACCCCGGAGAGTCTGATGGTATCGATGCTACAATGATGCTTATGAGAGATCTCGCACAAGGTACTATAGAGGCTCCTGAAAATACATGGGTAGGTGCTATTGCAGTCTATAACATAGGTGGTGCGCTCAATAGAAATAGTACATCAAGAACCAACCAGAATGGACCCGAAGCTTATGGTTTTAGGGGAAATGCAAAAAACTATGATCTCAATCGAGATTTTATAAAAAATGACACCAAGAACTCCCAAGCCTTTTCAGAAATTTTTCATCTCGTACGTCCAGATGTATTTATAGATAATCATGTAAGTAATGGTGCCGATTACCAATACACACTCACCCATCTGTTTACACAGCACAACAAGCTAGGAGGCGTTTTAGGTGATTATATGCATCAAGACTTTCAACCGAAACTAGAACAGGATTTAAAATCAAAGGACTGGGATATCACACCGTATGTCAATGTTTTTAATCGTACACCAGAGCAAGGATTCAGTCAGTTTATGGACCACCCGAGATATTCTACGGGATATACATCCTTATGGAATACCATTGGTTTAATGGTAGAAACGCACATGTTAAAACCTTATAAGCCTCGTGTAGAAGGCACCTACGAACTAATGAAAAGTGCTTTAAAAATCACTGCTCAGGAAGGAGAAAAGATTAAGGCTTTGCGCGCAGATGCTTTTAATGCTTTCGCGAAAGCGGACACCTACCCACTAGCACACGTCATCGATAGTACGCAAACATCTACCTTAGATTTTTTAGGATACGAAGGAGAAATGCTTCCTCGTGAAATTACAGGAAGACAACGCTTAAAATACAACAGAAATAAACCTTTTACCAAAGAAGTCACCTACTACAACTATTTTAAACCGACCAAAGAAGTGACCATCCCGAAAGCCTATTTCATCCCAAGAGGTTGGAGAGATATCGTATTAAAACTTCGTGAAAACGACATTCGTTTAAAACAATTAAAAAGGGACACAACGTTTATGGCTGAGGTGTATCATATAGATGCGTACCAAACAGCTAGAAATGCGTATGAAGGTCACTATCCACATTATGGAACGACAGTAACAACAACGCAAGAAGAAGTCACGATACGCAGAGGTGGTTATCTGGTAAAGACAGAAGACCAAGATGGATTACGCTATCTCCTAGAAACTTTAGAACCCGCAGCCAACGACAGTTTTTTTAACTGGAACTTCTTTGATACCATTTTACAGCAAAAAGAAGGCTTTTCTCCTTATGTATGGGAAGATAAAGCTCAAGAATTATTGGCTAGAAATCCGAAATTAAAAATAGATTTCAATCTTAAAAAAACCTATGATGAAGAATTTGCAA
>CAKZKZ010000920.1 GCA_937124495.1 uncultured Dokdonia sp.
CTCCTTCTTCTGTAAAAGTGAAAGAAACCGTTTTTTGATTGTCAAAAGAACTGGTGTCAAAACCTTCTAAAGACCAAGCGAAACTTGAAAAATCAGAATCGTTGTTTAAGGTAAACTCTTTTGTTACAGTTCCTGCATCTTCGTCTTTAGTGCTATTGATTTCTACAACATCAGCATTAATTACAGCATTAACAGTAACTTGGATTGTTTTTTCTGATGAACCATAAGCATTTGTTGCTGTTAATTTTACATCATAAGTTCCTGCTTCTGCATAAGTAACAGATGGATTCATTAAGCTACTTGTAGTTCCATCTCCAAAATTCCAAGCATAACTGATTGGTGCAGTTGGCTGTGAATTTGAACCAGTATTACTTGCATTTGCAAATACAAAGTTATTACCCACAAAACATTGACTATCATTATTAACTGTAAAGTCTGTAATTGGTGCAACTTTAGCATCTTGAGGGCTGTAAACATCGCCTTCAAAAACTTCGCAAGCTACATTTCCATCTTCGATATTTAAAGATTTACCAATAATTTGACCAGAAATTGCAGCTGTATTTGTTGCTTTAGAAATATCTGCAAAAGATGCAAAAAGACTTCCAATAACTTCATTAGTTCCATCAACATTTAATGCTGTTGTGTTGTAAAAATTATAGATGATAAACGCGCCTTCTTCTGCACTAATATCAGTTTGTTTCCAAACATTCCAGTTAAAAGTATCAGCAGTATCAACATTTATGATTAAAATTCTGTTTGCATTTGGCTTTTCAAAGAAATTGATAGTAGTTACATTGTTTAAATCTTCTCCAGTAATATTTAAGTAATTGATAATAGCAGAATGATTATTCATCATAGTGAACGTATTAAATCTTATCAGTTTTTCATCAAAAGACCAATGTCCTTATATCCCTGTTCTTTTAATAGATAGGCAGCTACACTACTATCTACGCCTCCACTAAGACCTACTACTACTGTTTTCATACTTTTCTCCACAACCCTCTTTAAAGGAAAGGGCGTTTTACTCATTCCCGTATAGACGGGAATCTCATGTTATTAATTCTCGATGTTGTTTTTACGCTTCAACTAAGCACTTCGATAAGCTCCTTGTGATAACCATTTATTACTTATACGAATCAAGGGTCGAGGTATTAAACCACAGATCCCGCTAAAAAAGTGGGATTAGTTCAACTTGCTATTTTGAATTCGTCCTTTGGGCTTTTCAAAACAGCGTTTCACTAATAAGGTACCCTTTCCGTCAATGATATCGCTATCGCTTTATCATTGCCACCTTTCCCTTAAAGGGAAAGGAGCTTTTAGATATTTAAAATCCAACTCTTTATTCATATTACTTATACTAATATAACATTTTAAAATAGCGCCATACACTCTTTATCACCTTTTTAATTCCTCCCCTTTGGGGAGGTTAGGAGGGGATATAAAGCATTGCAAAATTACGCAATTATTTACCGTTGTACTAGGGCTTATTTTACAAGCTTCGTATCTGGATATGCTGCTTGCCAACCAAACCAAAAGGCATTAAAAGTGTGTATTCTAGGAAGTATTTTACCCGAAGTGTTTTCGATACGATCTTCATAGACCGTCCAAGTCTCTCCTCTTGCATCAATGGCTGTGGTATGTTGATCGTATTTTTTAAAGGTTACGTTTGTTGCATCATACACTCTATTGGCGCCTGTTTTATCTGTAAACACTACAAATCGGATATCTCCAATAGTTGATTGATAGATAGGATTTTTCTTTAGGTATTTCACTGAAATTGCTAAAGGTTGCTCTGGATATTCGGGTAATCGAATCGCGAGTATGGATTGTTTGTTTTTTAGTTTCCCGTCTACTGATGGGACATTGAACATGAGATTGTCATCTGCAAAATAGGCTTGGTAGGCAATGCCTTCTCCATAATCTCGTTGGTATCCTGTATTTACTGATAGTACTTGTGTTTCTGGGTGACGTTTTTTCCACTCTCCCCAAGTGGTGGTGACGACACTTAAATACTCCATTTGTATGCCTTTGCTCACCAAAGGGCCAACCACAGGTTTTCCTTCTAAGGTACTCCACAACGATTGTGTTGCTTTATCATACATTAATTTGTTAGATCGATATAGGAAGCCGCTAGTCCCCATTTCATGTATCGTACCATTTACTTCGCTTTTATAAAGAATGACGGTACCACAAAGGGTACAATAAACCCCTGTTACTGGGATTCCTCCTACCTCATCAACAAACATTTCATGCCAAGCAAGAATACGTTTAGGATACGCCCTTGCTTCTCCATTGACTTTTATTCCAAACACAATATGATCATCTTCAAGATAACTCGCACGATTTGCAGGGATCATGCTTGGGTTTCGTAATGGTGGAATCCCATCTTGTTTTACACCTCCCCAACGTATTTCATCCAGACGTATCAAACCTGTTGCTTGTCTGTATTGAAAATAATTTTCAAATTTTGGGTCTAATGATTTGTGAAGTTGGGATTTAAAATAAGCATAATCAGGATGTAGATTTTGCTCTTTATTCCACAAGTATTCATACCAGCTATTAAAATTAAGTCCGAAATTTTGTTTTGTTTTCTTTTGTAATAATAATGCCATTTTAAAACCTACATCAGATGAATATCCAAAGTACATAACCTCTAGTGCCATGATTTCAAATGTAGAGTTCCATTTTTTTTCAATAGTTTTTAATATCCTTCCTTGTGTTTCTTTACTTGATGTAGTAACAAGGTCTATGAAGTGATGGACATCGCTGTCTTGTGATATTACTTCTTGTGCTTGTAATTGCTGATGGGTTAGAAATGCTATCGAAACCCCTAGTAAAGGGATCAATAACCTTTTTTTTATCATGTGTAACATAGCATTTCTTTTGAAAGTCGTTACAAATAGTAAAATCTAACAAATATTAAGAATACCTTTACAATTACATCTATAATGAATAGATATATTTAGACAGGTATAAGATATCTACTCCCTGTAGAAAGTCACCTATGATACTTTGTTGTCTATCGTGCGAGTGATATCATTTGAAAATTAAAATATGCTACAAAAAACAATAGAATACGCAACAAATAGACATCAAAAAGTCAATCATACATACGGAAATAAAGAATATTCTTTTCATCTAAACATGGTCTACGAAGTTGCTAAAAAGTTTATTTATTTAATAGATGAGAAAGAAAGAGAACATGTGTATTGTGGGTGTTGGGTGCATGATATCATAGAGGATGCTAGAGAAACCTACCATGATGTATTAGAAAATACAAATGAAACTGTTGCTGAACTTTCGTATGCGCTTACCAATGAAAAAGGTAGAAATAGAAGTGAGAGAGCCAATGATAAGTATTACAGAGAAATGCATGAAATACCCAACGCTGTTTTTATAAAGTTTTGCGACCGAATTGCAAACATGACACATTCAAAAGAACAGCATTCTAAAATGTTTGATAAGTATAAGAAAGAGAACGATAACTTCATTAAAAAACTGTATCAACCTGAATTAATCGATATGATACATCACATTGAAACGTTGTTAAATGAACAAGTAATAACAAACAAAAAACAGTAGCTAGGAAAATCTAACTACTGTTTCATAAAATTAACTATCTATACAGTCCCCCAACTTTATAATAGTTATGTAGTAAACCTAACGTGTTTACTACATAACTATTTTATATCAAGTTAATCTTGTGCTTGTTTTGGAATATTACATCCCATACCATTCCATGCAAAACGGCCAGCTGGTAATGCTTCATCTACAGAAATAAGTGGCAAAAACACTTCTGCATCCATAGCCACTTCACCTCCTTGTTGATTCAATCCAAAAATACTACGTAACTGATTAGCTCCTGTATTAGGAACACTTACGGCAGCATCTACTTGCTCTCTAGTGATAATATCTCTTCCTGCATAGATTTTTGCCCATCGTTCTGCTACAGGGATACTTATTAATAACCCTTGATTTCCATCACTTTCTTCGTGTACTAATGTGGCTTCATCTATCATATCTTCAGCAGCCATTTTATCATTTATTTCTTTGTAATCGTATTTCCCGTTACCCGTAAAAAGATTATTCATCATTTTAAGCTTTGCCCCTTTGTTATAAAGACCTCCCATGTGCCCATATCCTAATGCGTTATTAAATACATCGGCGGTTAGGTTACTATCAAACGCCATGGCATCTCCTCCATAAGAAGCGATAGCATCATGCTTCCACGTAAATAGACAGGTATTATTAGTTATTGTAAAATGAGGAATTACAGAATCATCAGATCCCACATATCCCGTACGTGCATGAATCCCATATCCTGTGTTATTTATGGTAAAGTTATTTTTGATCGTTCCTTTACCTCCTTTAAATACGCGTACAGAGATGGCACCTTCTGTAGGTGCCGTGTTCATCACTACACAGTTTTGTACCGTAACATTGGTATAATGGCTTGCCACAATCACAATTCCTCCAGATTCTGGGGATGGGTTTTGTTGTGACTTAGGGCTCGCCTGACGGCGTATGGCTAAATTTTCATTTTTATGATATCTATTACGGGGTCCGTTATCTACAATAATACCCGCAACAACAATATTTCCTCCTGTAGACTTCTGTCCATTACTTTCTCGTTGTTGATCAGTACGAATATAAATTCTAGGATCTGTCAGTTTCATATACTCATTTACCCCTGTAAAGATCGTTTTATGAGCTTCCCAAGGATCTCTGGTTGAAAATGTAACATCATACCCTCCATAAATTTGAACAGGTACATTAATCTCATCAGCTCCTCTTTTTCCTTTACTCATATAGACACCTTCTGCAATATGAATACGATCATTAGGTTTTAGTAAGTGAATGATATTTCCTAAATCTTTTGCTGGGCGTTCTTTAGTTCCAAGTTTACCCGATCCAGTTGTTTTACTCACATACCAATCTCGCCCTTGATTTGAAAAATTAGTGGAAGTTTGTGAATTTCCTACAAAATACGTTAGTAACAATAGACAAAAAGCTAAATATTTGATTTGTTTTTTCATTGTATTAAAATTTAGTGCTGTTATTTAATCAGGACTGAACTATTCTTCAATGATTAAAACTATTACGATTCTGTTAAAGTCTTGTATTTATTTAGTGAATGGGGTCAATTAATTAGTGAATGTAGTATCAAGCTTCAAGAATTACTTAAAATGTAAGGAATTTTAGAGCATAAAGGATTCTCTAGGTACAGCAAGAAAATGTACCTTCTTCTATGTATTGCTGTGGTATGCTTTCGCGAAAGCATAAAAGAGGCTTTTTAAAAAGGTTTCAATTTCTCCTTAGTTTGACAACTAGTATGATGAGATTCTGAAATAAATTCAAAATGACGTTTTAAATTACTTTTTAGACAATTTCATAAAGTAATCACTTAGTGTACGCCTATTTTATTGAGAGGGAATTTAAGTGTTTTATCTAATTTCCCATTGATATAATACTTCCAAGTTCCGTGTTTCTTATTGTCTTTGTAGCTACCTTCACGCATGATGGTACCATCAAGACCATATAATTTAACAGGGCCATGTAGTTTTCCATCTACATGGGTATATGTTTTTACAATCACTCCGCTTTCAGAATAATGTGTTTCTGTTCCGTTTTCTTTTCCATTTACATACAGCATACGTTGTGCAACAGCCCCATTCTCAAAATAAACAACACGTTCTCCTTCTAAGAAATTATTTTTATACATTTCTTCTGTCATGATCCTTTTACCATCTTGATGATAATAAACCCATTTCCCTTCTCGAGAACGTAGTTTCATTTTACCTTCACTCACTTTTTTTCCAGCAGTGGTATAAAAAATAACATCCAAAAGTTCATTCCCGTCGGTATAGATTTTGACTGCTGTTGGGTGCCCTCCAGTTTTATCATAAAATTTAAATGTACCTATTTCCTTCCCGTGATTAAAAGCACCCTCATATCGTAACTGCTTTGACCCATCATAAAATTTGTGCCAAGGACCATGCTTTTTATTATTTGCATCTGTTTTGTTAAATTCTTGAGCATTTCCAAGAAAAGACGAACAAAAACAGAAAACTATAAAAATTAAAATTTGTTTAACCATTTTATAGGGTATTGAACTATTTATTTATCAGTGATACACATATATTTGCAAATATATAATGTATATCAAATATGAAAAATAAAATATTTACTATTAAAGTACTATTCCTTATCATAACGACAATAGGAATCATTTCTTGTACTGATGATGATGATAATGGAAATATCATAGACAACACTCCTAGCAATACAATTTTAGATCTTATTATCGCCGACGCTAATTATAGTTCTTTTCTTGCTGCTTTAAATCAAACGGGTGTAAACTCTACTATTGCAGGCAGTGGTGATTTTACAGTTTTTGCTCCAACTAATACAGCCTTCGATGCTTTTCTAAATGGAACTGCTATTGAAGATGTAGACAATACAGTGCTTACGCAACTAGTATTAAATCATATTATTAACACAGAGTTATTTGCTGCTGATCTTACCACAGGGTATCAGAAAACGATTGCAACTGAAGCTTCTTCAAATGCTGCTATAGATATGTACATTGACACCACCAATGGTGTTGTGATTAATAATCAATCTACCGTGATAGGAGCAGATATAGATGCTGACAATGGAGTATTACATGAGGTAGACATGGTGATCAACACACCTACAATTAACACATTTGTAAACATAGATCCATCTTTAACTTCTTTGGTCGCTGCATTAACAGATGAAGGAAATACTGTTTTCACAGATTTATTATCTGATACAACACTAGATCTTACTCTATTTGCTCCTACAAATGAAGCGTTTACTACTTTCTTAGATGGTGCTATGTTGAGTGATATTGATAATGATGTACTTGGACAAGTACTTTCCAATCATGTAATTCCTGGGGCAGTAGCAATATCTTCTACATTAAGCAACTCATATATTAATACTGCAGCCGTATTCAATGGAGATATGAATGCACCTATTACCATGTATATAAATACAGATAATGGCGTTCAACTTAATGGAGGGTCTTCTGTGACACAAGCAGATATTGTAACTTCAAATGGAGTGATACATATTGTAGATACTGTTGTGCCACTTCCAGATGTAACTACTTTTGTATTTGCAGATCCTAACTTCTCTATTTTATTAGAAGCAATTACAGCAGATCCTAATGAAGATTATATAACTGCATTACAAACACCTATAGGAGACGGAGCTACACCATTTACTGGTTTTGCACCTACGAATGATGCTTTTGCTAATCTATTTACAGATCTTAATGTGACTGGTATATCTGAAATTCCTCTTATGGATTTAGCTACTATAGTAGAATTACACAATATCATTAATATGAATATCAGAGCAGAAGAATTAACCGCTATGGATGGCATGAGTTTTACAACTTTTTCTGGACTTGATATTACTATAGATGCAACAACACCGGCTATCATTGGTCCTGATGGTGAGTCTAGTCTACTACTTATGACAGATTTACAAACAACAAATGGTGTTGTACATTCTTTAGACAGAGTCATAAGAAACTAGAGATTTAAACAAACATACACACATATAAAAAGCTTCGATATATTAATTATATCGAAGCTTTTTTATTGATAAAACCTGTTGTGCATTTTGATTAGATTTCTTCATTTTTCCCCCTTCCTAAAGGGTGAATATCAGAAATCTTTATTCCATCCTTTAGGATTTGAGGAAAAGAATGAAGATTTAAACGTTAAAAAAAAATGTACAACGAATTGATATAATATTGATACATATCATCTTAAGTTAGATTTTACTGTTCCATGTACAAGGGTCATTTCCAAATTTTATCATAAAACGACGCTAGTCAACATCCAAAGGTTTATTCCTTACCGTATATATTTTGATTGCAGGTAGAAGCGCTTCTTTTGTCATCTAGAATGTAAACACGTTACGATAGGTACCATATTGTAATGCCTTTTTGATATGCTATTCATTTATGAATCCCAATTAACAATTACAAATAATGATAACATGAAATCATTATCTGTTTAATCTTTTTAACTTTATTTTAAACATTTATTTGTTTAACTATTTTATATTTGTATTAAACAAACAAAACAAAAACTATGAAAACACTTTTTAATTACGCCAAAATAGCGATAGTAGCTATAGCGTTTACAAGCATCATTTCCTGTGGAGACGATGACGATAATACCATCGATCCTAATACGAGTAATACGATAGCAGATATTGTAACAAATAATCCTGATTTCAGTTCTTTATTAGCCGCTTTACAACAGACTGGACTTGATGGGACTCTTGCTGGTACTGGAAATTTTACCGTCTTTGCTCCTACAAATACTGCGTTTGACACATTCTTAGGAGGCACTGCTCTTGAAGATGTAGATAATGATGCATTAACACAAATTTTATTAAATCATGTTCTTAATGTAGAACTTGCGTCTACAGATTTAACAACAGGATATCAGAAAAATTTAGCTACAGAGGCATCTACAAACGCTAATATAGATATGTATATAGACACTACAACAGGTGTTGTTATTAATGGTCAATCAACAGTAACAACTGCCGATGTAAATGCAGACAATGGTATTGTCCATATAGTAGATACTGTAATAGCGCTTCCTACAATTGTCACATTTGCAACTACAAACCCTGCACTTAGTTCTTTAGTTGCTGCA
>CAKZKZ010000921.1 GCA_937124495.1 uncultured Dokdonia sp.
TTTCCTATTTATTGGGCAGCTACAGCTTGGATAGCTATTTTTAATGGTACAGGAGCGATTTTAATGATTGCCATGCCAGAAACGCAAAACGTGTTCCAGCTCCATACAGAATTTGGCGCGAGTATGGCAGCGCACTTTAGCAAGTTGGGCATACTGGACTCCCATAAAAGTAGAGGTGCCTTTGCAGGATTTTGGGACACGCTAGAGACCGATTTTAAGAGTGTAGCTGCTAGTGGCTGGAATGCAGAATTGATACCTGATGCCGCCATTTTACAGTCGCAGTTCTCAGAAGTGTTACAAGAACTTGCAAACAATGAAAGCCGAAGGGATGAATTAGAAGCCCTCTTTGCTGAGGTGAATGCAATGGAAGATGAAGAGTTTGATGAAGAGGAAGCTATTGTATTCCCAAAAGAGCGTTTAAAAGAATTTAAAGATCAACTCAAACAGCACAACGCAGAGATACGGGATGCCAAAAAAGAGATACGAGCCTTGAAAGTACGTATAAAGGCAAATGCTTCTGCAAACGTACCTGCCGATGAGGCAGGAGTGTTAACAGCAGAACTAAAAGCCAAAGAAAAGCACCAAAACGAACACGAAAGGTTGAAAGCTGGCATTGATACCAAACTCTTAGGCCATACTAATCTAGCAAATGAGCTGAAAGAATGCAAAGCGACTATTACAGAAATAAAAGCCAAAAAAGAAAGCCTCGTTGCAAAAGCCAAAGAGAAAATCAAACCCGATGAAGCTAAAGAACTCATTTTAGCACGCTGGCAAAGTATTTTATACGATACGGTGATGGACTATGTAAACCGTTATGAGCGTGAACTCATAACACAACTAGAAACCCGCTTTGTAAAATATGAAACGACTTTGACGACCATCATTGATGAACGTACCAAAGCTGCTAATGAGTTGGATCACTTTTTAATGGAATTGGGATATGAGGGATAGTTGGGAAGTGAAAAGTGTTTTAGACTTGTGTAACGTAAAAGGTGGAAAGAGATTGCCAGCAGGAGAAGAATTTGATTTGGGTAAAACACCATTTCCTTATTTGAGAGTTACGAATATGGTTAATGGTTCAATAGATGATTCCGATCTGAAATATGTCAAGGTTGAAATAGAGCCGTTAATTAGAAATTATAAAATTTCAAAAAAGGACTTATACGTTACAATAGCAGGAACACTTGGGAAGTTTGGTTCTATTCCAAGTCATTTGGATAATGCACAGTTAACTGAAAATGCTGCTAAACTCTGTGATATCAACTTTGAGATAATTGATAAAAAGTACTTTAAGTACTATCTTAATTCCCGTTTGATGGATAAGCAGATTTTTCGTGAAATTGGTGTTGGCGGTGGCGTTCCAAAACTAGCAATTCATAGGATTCAATCTCTCAAAGTTAATTTGCCTAAGTTATTGAGTGAACAAAAAAAGATAGCTCAAATTTTAAGCACCTGTGATACGGTATTAGAACAAACCGAGGCAGCCATCGCAAAATATCAAGCCATTAAACAAGGGATGCTCCACGACCTCTTTACCCGTGGTATTGACCTTTCGACTGGGCAATTAAGAGAACCTTATAAAGATGCGCCAGATTTGTATAAAGAGACAGAGTTGGGGTTTGTGCCTAAGGAGTGGGAGGTGAGAGTTGTGAAAAACTTATTGAAGTCTAATAAATTAATTACATATGGTATTGTTCAGCCTGGAGATTATATTAGTGATGGAGTCTATATGATCAGAAGTCAGGATTATACAAAAGGTTGGAATGGGATTGAGACCATTATGCAAGTTCATTCAAATATTGACAAACCTTATGAAAGATCAAGAGTATATACAGGAGATATTCTAATAACAGTAGTTGGAGCAAACGTGGGAAGAATGGCTATTGTTCCAGATTTCTTAAACAAAGCGAATATCTCACGTTCAGTAGCTAGAATTTCTATTGATAGTGAAATCATTGATTCTAAATATTGTTATTATTATTTGAAAAGTCAAATAACTCAGATACTTTATGCAAATCAAGTAGGTGGAGCACAGCCAGTAATCAACTTGAAATCATTAGAATTATTCGAATTAGCATCACCTAAAGAAAAGAGAGAACAAATAGAAATATCAAAAAGAGTACAAAGTATAAATGATAAAATCTACGCCGAGCAGCAAACGCTAGCCAAGTACACGCAGTTAAAGGCTGGCTTAATGCAGGATTTATTGAGTGGTGTTGTTGGGGTTGAGGGGTTGATAGATTAAAAATAAAATTAATGGAGCAAGAAAAAATATTAGCATTTATAGACTTATTGGGCTTTAGTAGAATGGTCTCTCTTGACCAAGAGAAGGCAAGAATAGTTTTAAATGATTTCTACAATGTGTCTTGGAGAATTATTAGAAATAATTCATTAGTAAAAGGAACTTTGATGTCAGACAGTCTATTACTTTATGGGGAGAATAGAACAGCTACCTTAAATTGTCTTTCAGATATTTATAGAGAATGCTTTAGAAAGAACACCGAGCATGAAGATTTAGGGAAAGACTTTTTTCTATTATTAAGAGGCGCAGTAAGTGAAGGCTTTGTACATCTTGAAGACAGAAGTACATCGCCTAATTTAGATAAAAATTTTATTGTAAGTCCTGCATTGGTTCACTCAGCAAAATTAGAATCTATAGTAAAAGGATCTCGCTTATTAGTAGCTGTAAATGACAATGATCCTGCACAGGATAGAGGTTATAATTGGAATAATGATTTAAAGAGTTTACTCTACCCTGCTTCGTCCATCAAATATATGGAAGGGTACAGCTATACAGATGCATTATGGTTTAGGGATGAAAGCAAAGAAATTAGCCTACAAAGAACTGAAGTAGAAGAGCTATTGGTAATTGCATTCAAATTAGTAAAGGATAATGCAACAAACCCTAAAGTTATTGAACAGCATATACAAACGCTACGCATAGGACTTTTGAGCTACATTAAATTTTTAGATTCAGATAACGATCTTATTTTAAAAGAGCTTCTTGAGAATTATACTTCAAGTCAGTATTGGTTACTCTGGATAACAATGATGGAAATGATCACTGGAGGATTTGATTCTTGGCGGTATGAAGGTTCTAAAGAAATAGTCAATTTTTATACAAAAGCATCCTTAGAAAAAGGATGGATTGAAGTAATCAAAGAGCTAAACAAAGAGGAACAAAAACATCTAAAAAATACATTTAAAGAATTTTTGAAAATGCTTGAATTACGTTGAAAATAAGAATATGAGTCAATTAACCAACATCTATAGATATTTAATTACTAACCGCATTCACGAACGCCAACAATGGCGAAATGAATATGAAGATATTGTTCAACGAATATCTAATTTAAGAGGTGTTTTTCAAAACAATCTGACCTATGATTTAGACCAACCAGAGTTGTACAATAGCTCTCATACTTTTAAAGATAAAGAAGATTTATTTTGGCGAATGTTTGCAAATAAAAGCAATGGTGTTTCTAGCAATGGGCAATCGGTTTTCAGTCATAATAGCAGAAGCAAAGTAATAAATGACCCTAGTTTTCTGCAAGCTTTTAAAAATTTAATTCTAGACCCTAGCCTACAAAACCACAATGATTTCGAAATTATTTGGAAGCAAAAAGTTGGTCAAAATAATCCTGTACAAACGAATCGGGCAACGGCTGCCTGTACATTAGATGTCACTAGTACAGTAGATTCTGGGAAGTTTAATCAAGTTTTTGGGTGGCTCACTAGAAAAAATTTAATTTCCATTTATACTGGTAACAATAATTGGTACGAGAAAAACATTTTTGTGGTAAACCAATTAAGAACTGCTCTAAATGGTATTAACAGTAATGATCAATATTGGTGTAATATTTTTTACTGGGAAATGTATGAAAATCTCGCCAATCCTTTTAACTTAAAAAAACAACTGGTGAAGTATGGCGCTCCTGGTACAGGTAAAACCTATAAAGCAAAAGAAGTGTCAAATATGCAATTTGCTATTTGGAAAGAGGAATATAATGCAAGCACAGAAACTTATGACGAGGTTCATAAAGTGGTTCAGTTTCACCCGTCATATTCTTATGAAGACTTTATGGAAGGATTGCGTCCTGTATTAGATGCCAATAATCAAGCACATCTACAATTGGTCAATGGAATTTTTAAAACAATGTGTATCGCTGCTGGTAAATGGGAGGTTAATGTCGCACCATTAATGATAAAGGGCGAGCTTGACGGTAAGAAATGGGAACAATTAGATATTAATGATTTATTGCCGCATAAAGCTAAGCTAGATAATATGCTCTGGGATTATATTTTTAATACAGCTGACAAAACTATAAAGCTCACAGAAATAATTCCACCATATTTTATCATTATCGATGAAATTAATAGAGCAGAATTGAGTCGAGTTTTTGGAGAGTTGATGTACTGTTTGGAGTATCGAGGTATCAATGGCGCTATTGAAACACAGTATAATCAATTAAATACAACGCAGACTGGAATGATAAAGTTAGGCGGTACTTATAAATTTTTTGTACCTCATAACTTATTTGTTATTGGGACGATGAACACAGTAGACAGGAGTGTAGAAAGTTTTGATTTCGCATTACGTCGTCGTTTTAGATGGGAAGAAGTTAAACCAAGCATTGGCTTGTTAAGATATCATTTGCAAGGTAATAATCAAAATTGGGTAAGCCTCGCTGATAATCTTAGAAAACTTAATGAAGCAATAGAGAAAGAGCCATTATTGGGTAAAGACTTTTGTATAGGCCACGCTTATTTAATGGACTTGGGATATGCGTCTAATACAACCTACGCTGATGTACGTAAATTAATATGGGAAGATAGTATTTCACCATTATTAGAAGAGTACGTTAGAGGAACCGGAAGAGAACAAGAGATTTTAAAAACATTTGCTAAAAGCTTCGGAGTTTAATTAATGGAGAATTGGCTCTCAAATATCATAAAAAACGGTACTTTAGTTGATAATCAGCATTATAATGTATGTGATGGCCTTTTATTGTCAACGGGATATAATTCAGAAATAAGATTAAAAGCGAGAGCAAAAAGGGAACACACAAAAATTTGGAATGATAATGAAAGTGTTTGGTGGTTTTTATTTGAAAATACTTCAATCATAAACGCTCAATTAACCAAAAAAGAAGAATTAAAACTTGTTCTATTTAATGAAAAAGAATATGAACATAATAGCGATGATAATCTTTTAACTGTTACAGGATACAATGCGTATAATTTTTCTGCTCAATCTGGCAATATTATAGGGTATTTGAAGAAAGGTAATTATGCTATAAAAATAAGTTCAAGATTTGGAGATTTCTTTTTAAAATATATCATTGCTGATGCAGATGGATTTTTAGAAATTGAAAAATATGGAGGTCAGCAAAATGAAGAAGGATTTGAATGGTTATTAATTTACCTCTGGAAAATTAAATTAAAAAAAGCATTACGATTAGGATTACCCAAACAATATGTTTCAAAAACTAGAATACTAAATAAAGTAAGAGGAACTGTACATGCAGCAGATTATTTTCTAACAAAGGAGCAAGCAAAGTATAAATGTGGTTATAGAGAACATAGTTATAACAATGATGCTGTAAGGTTGATTGCTTCTGTTTTTGAATTATTGAAAGGTAATACTCTTCTAAGCGATATGCACCAGATACGCAGTTCTTTTTTAATAGCGAAAGAAGGTACAAGACCTAATAAAAGGGAATTGTTGGCAACTAAAAAAGTGACTAACCCATTTTACAAAGAATATAATGATGTCATCACTTTATCTAAACGTATAATCAAAAATGATGTAGCCACTTTTGGAGAACTATCAGATACGAGTGCGTTCTTATTTGATGTTTCTATGCTCTTTGAGTATTTCATTAAAAAGCTATTATCAAGAAATGGTTTTATGATGATGTCTAAATTTAATGATGCACTGACGATTGAAACAGGAACATATCAAAGAAAAATAGAACCAGACCTTTTGTTTGAAGACGACAATGGATTTTATGTTTTTGATGTAAAGTATAAGTCGTTTGATAAAAGGTATGGAGTAAAGAGAGAGGACTTATTTCAATTGCACACCTATATTGGTCAGTATGGTAATCGTAATACCATTAATGGTAGTGGCTTTATTTATCCTTCGAGAGAAAAAGAGAACAAAATAATATCGAGAACAATAAATACGATGGGAGTTAACATTCCTTTTCATATTTGTTTGTTGTCAATTCCAGAAGAGAAAGATGGCAAGCTTTTTAATAAGTTGTTCAAATCAAAGTGCGAGGAATTCGTAACGACATTGAAACAACGACTGAATACAAAATAATATGGCAGAATATATAAACGTAGAGAAACCTTTTTTAGAGAAGCTTCGGGAAATAGGATGGGATGTGATAGATCACGGAGCTTTTGGTATTCCGCAAGATCCTGCTAGTAGTTTACGGAGTAGCTTTAAAGAAGTAACCCTAAAACAAACGTTTATAGATACTCTTCAAATTATAAATCCTTGGCTCACTACAAAGCAAAGTGAAGATGTATATACTACTGTAATTTCCGCTGAAAAATCTGGACAGTCTCTATTAGAAGCCAATAAAGAAGTTTTTGATCGTTTAGTAGGCACCACCAAAACGACCGTAGCTCAAAATGAAACCACAGGAGAGCAAGATGCTCTCGTAAAAATCATAGATTTTGAGAATTGGGAAAATAATACGTTTACAGCTATTAATCAGTTTAGAATAGTGACGCCTGGAGGACCAAGACAAGGGATTATTCCAGATATTGTGTTATTTGTAAATGGCTTGCCCTTTGGTGTTGTCGAGTGTAAAGATGTGGGTGTCGCAGATCCTATATCAAGCAGTATTGACCAAATTATGAGGTATGCAAATACACGTGAAGATGATTTTGGAACAAAAGAAGGAGAAGAACGCTTATTTCATTACAACCTATTGTGCATCGCTACACATGGCGAAGAAGCGCGTATAGGGACTATTACTGGAGATTATGAGTATTATTTAAACTGGAAAGATATCTTCCCAGAAATATATCGCTCGTTTGATATTGATAATTACGCGGAAGAAGAAGAGATACGCTATGGTGCTAATGGTTTGAATAATGTGCCTAAAGTGCGACAAGAAGTAGTCATTGCAGGATTGCTTAATAAAGAAATACTAGTAGATGTATTACGCCATTTTTCCATCTTTATGGAAATCAAAGAAGGTGTGCTTATTAAAGTAGTATGTCGTTATCAGCAGTATCGTGCGGTAGGTAAAATATTAGAACGCTTACGCGAAAGTGGCTCTGGTCAAGATCGCTCTGGGGTGGTTTGGCACACGCAGGGTTCTGGAAAATCGTTAACGATGGTTTTTTTGGTTAGAAAACTACGTTCTCAAAAAGATCTTAAAGATTTAAAAGTCATTATGACCGTAGATAGGATTGACCTCGAAAGTCAACTGTCTAACACGGCTAAATTGACCAATGAGTTTAAAGAAAGTAATGTGGTGAAAGCACGTAAAGAATTAGTGCCTAAACTGAGTAATGATTCGTCAGACCTCAACATGGTAATGATTCACAAGTTTGTGCAAGATGAGTTGAAGCATAGCAAAGCGTTAATGCAAGCTTTTGTGAAAGAAGGAGAAGTGCCCGAGTTCAAACCTTTTGAAATCGTCAATAGAAGTGAGCGCATTGTCATTTTAATAGATGAAGCACACAGGTCACAAGGTGGTGATATGGGTGATAATCTGTTTGCTGCGTTTCCAAATGCCGCAAAAATTGCTTTTACAGGAACCCCATTATTAACAGAAAGACACAAACAAAAAACACATGAGCGTTTTGGTGGTTCAGGGGAGTTCATTGATACCTATAAAATTAGAGAAGCAGTAGATGATCGCGCTACCTTAGATATAATTTACATCGGTAAAACAAGCAAGGATAATATTAAATCCAAAAAAGCTTTTGATGCCGAGTTTGAAGATGTTTTTAAAGAGCAAACCCAAGAAGAAAAAACAGAAATCCAAAGACGTTACGGTACCATGCAAGCGTATCTGGAAAATATGGATAGGCTAAAAAAAATAGCCAAAAATTTAGTAAATCATTACATAAAAGACATCTTACCTAACGGCTACAAAGCAATGGTGGTGGCAAGCTCTGTATTAGCAGCAGCAAGATACCAACGCTTGATAGAAATAGCTATCGATGAGCGATTAGAAGAAGAACGCAATAAACCACAACCAGATGAACAGCTTATAGAGCAGATTGCCTTTCTAGAAGCCTGTACTGTTGTGACTAAGCAAGATAATAATGAGCAAGGTTTTATAAGCGAAGCGAGAAACAAAGCCAAAGAGTACAAAGCAGTTGATAACTTCAAAAAAGACTTTGATTATACAAAAGATGCTGCGGGTCAATATGAGAAGCCTAAAACGGGCGTTGCCTTTTTATGTGTTTGTGATAAATTACTCACAGGATTTGATGCGCCTATTGCACAGGTAATGTATCTAGATAAAAGTTTGCGAGAGCACGACTTATTACAAGCAATCGCCAGAGTCAACAGAACAAAAGGAACTAAAAGCCATGGGATATTAGTAGATTACTACGGAGTGTCTAATAATCTAAAAGAAGCACTCAATATTTGGGGAGCAGAAGATGAAGAAGATATAAAAGAACTCTTGGCCTATTTTAAAGATATCGATCAAGAAATTCCAGTTTTAGAGGCTCGTTATAATAGAATGATTCAACTGTTTGAAGATAGAGGTATTGCAGACTTTAAAAAGTTCGCTGAGCAAAAAATGGAGAATAAAGGCATAGAATTTCAATTGGCTGAAGATTGTATAGAACTAGCGGCTTCGGTTCCCTTTAGAGCACAGTTCGACACCTATTTAAAGGCATTTTTTGACAGCTTGGATCTGTTATTTCATTCTGAAATTGCACATCGATATTACATTCCTGCAAAACGATTTGGATACCTTTTAGTACGTATTAGAAATCGTTATAAAGATGCCTCTTTAGATTTAAAATGGGCAAAGCCAAAGGTGCGCAAGATGATTGATACGTATCTTGAAACACTAGGAATAGATAGTCGTGTAGCTCCCGTAAGTTTGCTGTCGCCTCAATTTATGGGTGATGTCAATAATCTTGGGGATAATCCTAAGACTAAGGCGAGTGAAATGGAGCACGCCATACGAAGACATATTAAGGTGAACCTTGATAAAGATCCTGTGTTGTATAAACGTTTCTTAAAAAAGATGGAAGAAATCTTAGAACGTTATAAAGATAACTGGCAGTTAATCGTAGACGGCCTGATTGGTCTTAGAGACGAAATGGATCTAGGTCGTAAAGGAAAATACGAGGAGAAAGGATTGACAGAACAGGAACTCCCATTCTTTGATTTAATTCTATACAGTGCTTACGGTGATATCATAACCGAAAACGAAAAAGAAGCCTTAAAACCATTGATTAAAAAGTTGATAGTACTCTTGCAAGATGCTATTGATAAACCTAATTTTTGGAAAGATCGCGATACCGAAATCAGAAAATTAGAAGGAGAAGTGAGTGACCTTTTAGACTTTTCAGGAATTTCTGTCATTGAATCTATGTATGAAAGTCTAACTTTGGAACTAATGACCTTAGCAAAAAGAAGGCATAGCGACCTCACAGGAGAATAATGGAAGTAGCAGGTATAGATATAATTGTAAAGAAAAGTGACCGTAAAACGGTGAGTATTTTTGTGGAGCGTGATGGCACTGTTTCTGCACTTGTGCCTAATTCATTGGAAACGGATGCTATAAAAGAAGTTCTCGCATCAAAGAGTTATCAAATCCATAAAAACTTAGCCGAATGGAAGCAGTTGAATGAACGTCACGTTCTTCGTGAATATGTGAGTGGGCAATCCTTTTTGTATTTGGGACGCAATTATCGATTAAAACTAGTAGATAATACTTTAGGTGAATTAGTTTTTAAACAAAACACCTTTTTTATGGGTAGGGAAGAAATAAGCAATGGAGATTTGTATTTTACTAATTTCTATAAGCAAAAATTGATCAATAGATTGAAAACTTTAGTCCCAATATATGAAAGTAGGCTTGGAGTTAAAGCCACTGACTATAAAGTAATGGAGTTGCAAAACAGATGGGCTTCTTGTACTAAGAAGGGAACCATTAATTTTCATTGGAAAGGTGCCCTGGCACCCGTAGATGTGTTGCATTATATCGTTGCTCACGAGTTAGCACATATTCTGCACATGAATCATACTACTGCTTTTTGGAATGAAGTGGATAAAGTAGTGCCTAATTATTCGGAGTCTTTGAATTGGTTAAAGTATAATGGAGCTGGGATGACATTGTAGTTATTGGTATTAAATCTTCACCAAATATATCATTGCGCTAGATACTCAGTCAAGCTGAGTACAAGTTTTGAATTAACCATAGCCCTTCAACTACACTCAGGGTAAATAACTATGCTAAAACCCAGAAAACATCCTGTTTTATTGCTGTTTCCTTCCTCATAGCAAAGTTCTAATACATAATGTGGGTTTACATAATTTGTCTCATTATATTTAGAGAAAATTTAGATCCATGGGAAAACGGCTTTTTTTTATGCTTTTTGTGATGAGTGTTTGCACAAAAACAATGGCTCAAGAGCAAGAAACGACAACGTATAGCGGCGGTGTAGAGGCTTTTGGGTATCTTTCAAATGAAGAGCTTCCTTTCTGGACGTATACAAATACCTATGGTAGATTAGGTCAAGATTCTAATGGGTTGGTGTATGCTTTCGCGAAAGCGGATTACCAATTATCTACAAACAGCTCCTTAACCATAAAAGCATCTGGTGTTGCCCGTGATGGTATAGACCCAAGTGTACAACGCGCAGAGTTATACGCAAACTTTAAGAATTCATGGATTGATGTCACTCTTGGTTCTAAAGATGTTACCGATAACACCTATGAGTTGTCTACCGTACGACGTAACATTTTGTTTTCTTCCAATACAAGAGCATTACCCGGTATTTTTATTCAAAATGCAGCGCCTATTAAATTGTTTAAAAACATTTCTTTTGATGCGGCTATAGCGCATTATATCCTTAATGATGATCGGTTTGTAGACAATACAAATGTACATTATAAGAACTTTTACCTCAATTGGGATATCAACGCTACGAGTAGCTTGCATGTAGGTTTACAGCACGTTGCGCAATGGGGTGGGCGTTCTCCTGTGAGTGGCGATCAACCAGACGGGCTTTCTGATCTTGCAAAAATATTTATTGGAAGTGGTGGTGGAGATAATGCAAGTTTTGGAGATCAGGTAAACGCATTAGGAAATCATATAGGCTCTTACAGTGTTACTTATAAAAAAAGAAATTCTGAAGGGGTAGATTTTGATGTGTATTACCAATCTTTATTTGAAGATCGTTCTGGGATAGAACTTAATAATTTTCCAGATGGTGTCTGGGGAGTTTCGGTATCTCCTACATCGTCCAAATTATTTAAAAAGCTTTTGTATGAATATGTACAAACCGTATCTCAAAGTGGTCGTCCAAGAGCTGTTCAAAATGGTGGACAACAGAGTGGCGGTGATAATTATTTTATCAATGGTACGTATAGATCAGGATGGACGTATGAAGGTAGAACTATAGGATTGCCTTTTATAGCCATAACGACGAGTAGTGAAGGGATAGCTCCAAGTACAAATAATAGAAGCATAGCGCACCATATAGGGGCCTCTGGGAGTTTTTGGAAATTAGATTATATAGCTAAGCTTACGTATGTAGAAAATTTAGGAACGTATGCGGTACCAAGATCTCCAAAAGATACCTTTGTATATAGCTACTTTAAAGCGCTATTGCCTGTAGAAAAAATAGGAGTCTTTAGTGCTGAAATAGGAGCCGATTTTAATGATGATCGGGACACGTCTTTTGGTGTTGGGGTAGGGTATAGATACACGTTTTAAAGGTCTAGGAATACAATGTGTACCTGAACATGATATGTAACATAACACCTCCCTCAATCCCTTACTTCGACAGGTGTCACACTGAGTTTGTCGAAGTGCTCAGCACATCGCCTTTCTAGGAGGGAAGCTTAAAACAATACTTATCTAACGTGAGTTCGATATAAGTTTCTCTTCTTTTTCTCCAGTATAACAAGGTGTTTCCGTTAAAAATTTTTGAAGCCTTGGAGAAAATTTAGGAAACTCCTTGTGGTTTTTCGCTTCAAGCGAAAAAATACCTAAGAAAAAGCGTCTTTTCTTTTGGTTCTGTTTTCTTTGGACGAGCAAAGAAAATGAACAAACATGTTTATTATGAGTTAATTAAATAAAATTTAAGCAAAATCACACTAAAAAATTAACTAATTATTTACGTCGAACTCACGCTATTCAGGTATATTGAAAATAGAGCACTACTCTATTTTTGAAATGCAATGTGTGCATGTACATGATTTAGGTAGTATGTAGCATAATACCTAAATCATCCTTACTTCGACAGGTGTCACACTGAGCTTGTCGAAGTGCTCAGCACAGCGCCTTTCTAGGAGGGAAGCTTAAAACAACACAGGTCTAGATTATAAATAGTATGATCTTACTCTATAGTCATGTCTCTCTTGATATGGTTGTGATCTTCTATGTCTGTAAATATGTGAGTACCGTTTTGGATCACTACGTTTTTACCAATCGTGAGTCCTAAGAAAATGGTGGCTCCCATGCCTATAATGGTATCTTCTTTAATGACAACGCCACCGGCAATAATAGCGCCTGGTGCAATATGTACATTATCTCCTATAATCGTATCATGAGAAATGATACTTCCAGAGTTGATAATACAGTTGTTGCCTATTTTTACATTACTTCCTATGATAGCACCTTGCATAATTTGATTCCCTTCTCCTAGTTCAACAGAGGGTTCTACAGAAGCAGATGGGTGTATGATATTAGGAATGTAGAGTCCTTTTTCTTTTAAGGAAAGAAATATCTTTTTTCTACTTCCTTTGCTTAATACGGCACCTATACCAAGAATGACATTTTGGAGTCCTTTTGTAATAAGTTGATCTACCGCTATTAAATTCCCAATGATGGGGATATCTAAAATAGAGGTATGTAAAGGAATATTATCGTCTACGACGCCTATCATTTTGTGTGTTTTGGTTTGCTTTAAAATATCAATACACACATTTGCATGACCACCGCCGCCAAATATTAATACACTTCCTTTATCTAATGTGATGTCATCTATAGGGTTAAGAGTCTCTGCGTTATTTAAATAATTCTCTACATCTGCACGTGTAACAATAGAGGCTTCTTTAAAAACAGCAATATCAATAGCATGTTGGTCTATTAATCGTTGTGCAGGTTTTGAAATTTTTATAGTCGTATTTTTTGGATTCTTTTTTTCTTCTTTTGGTTTATTTACAAATCGAAACCAATCGCCAGAAGAAAACGTTTTTTCTTCTGTAATGACAGCAATAGTTTGTCCAATACTGATTTCTTCGTTTTCATTTGCATCAAAAAACACATACCCTTTTGTAGGTGCTTCTATGTCTATGGCTGTTTTGGATGTTTCAAAGCAAAGAATTAAATCTCCTTCTTCTACCCAAGATCCATTATGAGCATACAGCTCTATGATTTTATAAAAATCATCACTAACACCTTCTTTTTTTACGATAATAGGAGCTATATTATTTTGCATAATAGGTTTCTTTTATTTTTTCAAAAATTGAGTTTTCATTAGGAATTGTATTCAGTTCAGAAAAATAGGAGCTAGGTATGATCTCATTATTTGCGATTCTTCCAAATGATTTGAGATGTATATGATGTTCCATAATACGTGCAGAGATTTCAGAACTATAGGAAGCGATGTTTGTGCCTTCTTCTACCGTTAATAAACGCTCTGTACGCTCAATAGACTTTATAATGGGCTCTATGTTGATCGGATTGATTTGCGAAGGACATATAATCTCGCAAAGTATTTCTTCTTCTTCAAAAGCAAGTTCTATTGCCTTCTCGACATCTTCTAAGATTTCTCCGTAACATAAAACGGTTAGGTCTGGTTTCTTATCTTGAGGTGTTATTTTTAATGTTGGATATTTCTCATCACTTATGTGTGCTTGATATCCTATAAGTACTTCTGTTTGTATTCTTTTGGTATACAGTATTTTGTTTTCTATGACGAGTGTAGGATTCTTCTCTTTAAAAACTGCATTGTATATTTTTTTGGGTGGAACTCTATAATTAAGCGCCACAATGGATAGATCTGTAATTCCTAAAAAATGTTTTTCTAAAGATTGACTATGTGTTGGTCCATATCCTCTTTTTCCTCCCATAGGTGTTCTTATGATTAATGGGATAGAGATCTGACCATTGTACATTTTATTAAACTTGCATGCATGGTTGTATAATTGGTCAAATGTAAGTGTCATAAAATCACCAAACATGATTTCTATAATGGGGAGCATACCCCCTATAGATAATCCTGTGCCTACGCCTGTAATGGCTGCTTCAGAAATGGGTGTGTTCCTGACCTGATCAAAATGCGCACTTAAGTCTTTAGAGACCTTAAAAGCTCCTCCATACGGAGTCTCTGTCCAAGGGGTTGTATACTCAATGTCTTCTCCCAACATAATGGTGTTGGAATCGTTTTCAAATTGACCTCTTAATGCTTCATGAATTAACTCATTGATGCGCTTATCACTAGGAACTTCTTCAAGTGTTGAATAGTTCGTTTTGTGATGTGGTTTTGGTTGTACAGGAATGATATCTGTAAAAGGAGATTGCGCTGCTGTTTCTACAGCAGTATCAATCTTCTGTTCTATTTCTAAAAGCATGGTAGCAACTTCAGCACTATTGGCTTCTCGCTCTTTATTTAGAATATCTTTTACTTCAAATTCATGTATTTCCTTGGGGTTTCTGTTGTCGTCACCTTTAGAGTGCGAAAATAACCTATAGGTGTCAATCTCAATAAAAATAGCTTTTTGATCTTTTCGCGCAAGCGTAACCCCTTTTTCAAAAGTGGTAAGCATATCGTCTATATCCCAGACATTAGATTCTAAAAAGGTAAATCCAAAACCTTCTGCTCTTTGTTTTATAGATCCAGATAGGGTTTGCTCTATAGAAGTAGATTGTGCTATTTTATTATTTTCTAACACATATACAATCGGTAATTCCCATAAGGACGCTAGATTAAAGGCTTCATAAATAATACCTTCTCCTAGAGTACCATCACCGATATAACACATGACAATATTCTCCTTTTTTTGGATCTTATTGGCTAGGGCAATGCCAGCTCCAATAGGGGTCATTCCTCCTTGAATACCATTTGATAAGTTATTGTGTGTGTAGAAATGCTGGCTTCCGCCCATACCGCCACAAATGCCTTCTTTTCGCCCCATTAATTCGGCAAAAAAGCCAACTAGATCTTCGTTTCTAGATAAAAAATGTCCGTGGCCTCTATGGTTAGACAAGACATAATCATCATCCTGTAAAAACTCTGATGCACATACTCCTATTAATTCCTGCCCAATACAGGTGTGAACGGTCCCGTTTATTTTTCCTTCTTGGAAAAGGGATAATAATCGTTCTTCTACACTTCGTATTAAAAAGCTTTTCTTAATAATTTCTTGTTTCTTGTTTTCTGTCATTATTGCTCAGGATTACTGATAGCTGTTTAGTGATGATGATGTCTTGTCTTATTTCTTCTACGAAGAACTCATATTTCTTTAAAAATTCACAGATAATTTAACTCTAGCGGAAAATGGAGTCCCAGGAGTGAAAGTGATCTCTTCAACAGGATTTACTTCATTGAATAATCGGGTCTCTGTGGCAAATTGTGTCTCGTTCCACTCAGTGTCAAATAGATTTTCTATGATCAATCCTATATTCCAGTTTTTCGCGAAAGCATAATTAGCATTAAAATCGGTAACAAAATACCCGTCTGCTACGATAGAATTATCTTCATTTGCAGGTCTATCTTTTATGAATCTATACGAAAGTCCGCCTGAGAATTTCCCTAAATTTTGAACCGATAAGTTTCCAGAAGATGTAAGATCTGGTGCCAATGGAATAAAATCTTGTCCGTCTGGCTCATCGGTACTTCTAGCATAGGTATAATTAATATCTGCATTTGCATATAACCATTTTGTAATTTGATATCTGGCTCCAAAATCAACCCCAAAACGTTGTGATTTACCACTAGGTTCTACGACACCCGCATCTCCTACATATACAAATTCTTGTTGTAGAGAAAGACTCCATAAAGCGGCATTAAGCACCAATCCTTTAAATGGTTTTACAATGGTTCCTAAGTCTGCTCCAAATGCAGCTGGCAGTGTATCTTCTCCTGTACCTGCAGTGACCACTCGACTATCATTAGAATGATATCCAAAACCAGCTTTGGCAAATAATTGTAGATTCGGGTTAGGAGCGAAGATGGTATTGAATTTTGGACTTATAATCACCTCATCTTCACTTCTAGAATCAAACGTCGGACTGAGGAAGTCTACATAATCAAATTCAAAATAATCAATTCTCACCCCTGGATTGAATGTCCAATTTCCTTTTTTATAGGTAGCATGTGCAAAGGTGTATCCATTGACCTCATCTACATCACCAAAAGCAAGTCTTTCTAGTGTTTCTCTTCTATTACGAGAGCGTGATAATTCTACATCATTATTATCATCATATCTAAACCCTATACCTGCGTTAAAGCGTAATCTGCTGCTTTCGTCTTTTAAGTCAAAAGTGTGTTGATATGCTGTTTCTGCACCAATAATGGTACGTGCTTCTTTTTGGCGAATTTGATCCCCATTAACAGGGTCTTCTAAGAAAAAAGTAAAGTTTGAGTAGAGTTCAAAGTTATATCTTGAGATAAATGCTTTTGATTTTAACTCTTCATGTTCACTTAATTGTTTTCTATGATTTACCCATAGGTTAGATCGACCCGTGATACCTCCTTCTGTATCATCTATGGCTCCAAATCGACTAATAAGTCCTTGTTCTACAGCTCTGATGGGAATTTGCCCTGATGCATTCCATTTGCTTTGAAAATGAGAAAGCGTTACTGTTAATTCCTCATCTTCATAGTTGTTGAAGTTATAACGCCCCATAATATTGATTCTATTAAAATCTTGTGGGGAATCAAAAACACCGTCTGTAAGAACTAATTCTGACCCTATATAGGCATTACTTTTATCATTTTCTATCACTTTAAAAAGACCTAAAGCTCTTACGGTATTAAATTGTCCTACTTCTAATGAAAGTAAGTTTTTGTCAATCGCTTTTTTGGTTTTAAGACTCACATATCCAGCGGTATTAAAATTTCCTTTATCTGCATAATACGGACCTTTTCCAAAATCTATATTGTCTATCGTTTCTGGTATGACAAAATGTAAATCTGCATATCCTTGACCATGAGCATGAGAAGGTAAGTTAACAGGAAGCCCATCTACATCAATAGCAATATCGGTTCCGTGGTCTACATCAAAACCTCTTAAAAAAAGTTGCTCTGCTTTTCCACCTCCTGCATGTTGTCCAATAATAAGTCCAGGTACTTTACTCAGGATTTCTTGAGCAGATTTTACAGGACTATTCTTAACGTCAATATCTACAAGGCTTGTTAATGAATTCACCTTTGATACAAGAACTATTTGGTCTAAAGAAACAGCCGTGTTTACGACGCTAATGTCTAAAGTTTTATCTAGTTGAGCACTTGTAATAGTGATATTTTTTCCTTCATAACCGAGGCCATAAAAATTTATAATATCTCCCTCAGAAATATCACTTAGTTTATAGTATCCAGCAATATCTGTATAGGTATTGGCTCCAGAAGTTTGATTGTAAACTCCAATACCTTCTAGAGGTAACTGAGTGACATTGTCGGTAATTATTCCGCTTATTTCATGTGGTATGTTAGAGATGCTATCTGTTATTGCATCTTTAGTTTCGTGTGCGTATGTGGTACTTATAACCAAAAAAAGTACTACAAATAATATGTTTTTAAACATGGTTTTTTCTAATTAATACTCAATACAATCCCTGTATCACACGTATATAGTGTGATATGTATCGCTTGAGTAGTGTTTTATTAAATTATTTTAAATGAGTATTCTCAAATATGTAAATTGATACTTTAAGCTTCTAAATGTGTATACGTATTTATGCTTGGGGAGGTTTCCTAAGACCCCATAAATATCCTTTACAAACATTGTTTTTCTGATAAGAAAAACAATGTTTAATCTCCAAAGACACTACTTTTACTATTTCATCTTTTGGATAATATTCATTGTTATGTATGTGTTTATCAATTTTATGCGCAATGATATAAGCATCTGAAGAGTCACTGTTTTGTTCAGATCCTTCAAGTATTTTATCTAAAAAAGCGATGACTTTATGATCGTGGTATTCAGTGTTATTTTTATGATGTTCACTTTTGTGTGTGGTGCTTTTTAAATCAGTATTGATACCATCTTGATGAGAGATTATATAGTCTGGCATTTCCAAACTATGGACTATGGTATGTAATAGGTTGTTTACTGCGACATGTACAGGTCCAAATATGTAAAGCAGACTCATAGAGATTATGATTGCTTTAAGGATATATGGCTTTAAGCCTTTTGATACTGTAGTGGTCATTTTATATATGCTTTCGCGAAAGCGGATATCGTGTTTTTACAATTTTATAGTAGGCTATTCTTGTAATAGCTGGATGAGTTTTTCTTCTATATAGGCAGCTATATTTGCGATGGTTTGCAACTCAAATATCTTGTTAAGCGGTATTTTGAATTCAAAAGTCTCATTGATTCTTGTCGTGATTTGAATGGCCATTAACGATTCTCCACCTAATTCAATAAAATGATCGTGTACTCCAATCTTTGAGAGATTAAATACGGCACACCATATATCGGTTACTTCTTCTTCTATTTCATTTCGTGGTGCGACATACTCTGTTGTACTTTGTACTGCGAGCGTATGTATTTTTATAAGTGCTTTCCGATCTACTTTTCCATTAGGAGAAAGCGGGAGATTTTCCAATTGCCTGTACTGCACAGGAACCATATATCTTGGTAACTTCTGACTAAGGAATTGCTGTAATTCTTTTAGATCTACAAGCGGACAGGAAGAGAAATAAGCAGCTAGACTTTTGAGACCCTCTTCATTTTTTGAGACCACCACAGTACTGGCGGTGATACTAGGATAAGATAAAATACTAGCTTCTATTTCGCCTAGTTCGATGCTATAGCCATTAATTTT
>CAKZKZ010000922.1 GCA_937124495.1 uncultured Dokdonia sp.
ACGATATTTTTAAGGTCAAGATTATCTGTTTTAATGGCTTTTTCTAGCATAGATGCATCTGCAGTGGCTCCCATAGCAATGAACTTCTGAGCAAGTTCTGGATCATCATTTTCAATCGCAAGGAGCAACTCATCCTCCCCAGCATTAAAAACATCATAATCTTCACTCATTAGTGCTTTTACAGTAGGGTAGTAGCGTAATTGTAATGCAAATGAAAGATCATTATTACGGGGTTGGGCCCCTTCTCTAAATAAGGCATACACCACAGGAGCACTCTTATAAGCCACTGCTTTATAGATCATATTATTTTTAGGAATAGCTCCCCGCTCTAGTAGGGTAAGGGCATATTCAGGATTAAAATGTTTCCGCTCAAATAAGATGTCTAAATCCCGTGTGGTAGCTCTCACTCCTTTATCCAATACATAATTAAGAAGTTTTACAGATTGCTTATTTGTAATAATGGCTTCTATAAGTCCCTGCGCACTGAGATTGGCATTTCTTAAAAATAATTCTTCAAGGCGTTCCATGTTTCCTGTAGCTCCAGCTGCAACCAGTTCAGAATCTATGACATAATTGTATTGCGTGTTTGTGTTTTTAAGAAGGTTGGTTTCCCTTACGAGTTGCATCGTATAGACTACTTCATAGATATGATCATCTATAGAGGTAAGGGTAATTGTTTTCTGAACATTATTTAATAAAGCATCCTTATAATACGTTTTGGCTTCTTCAGAGCCTGCCACGCGCAATCTTTTTCGATCCTTACTTTTAAATAACTTTTTAGTGTCATCCCAGACACTCATATATCCATACTCAATATCTTCAGGCTTAATCGTAACAATCACATTTTTATCTAAGGTAACCTCTTCATCTGTGATCAGCGTTTCTAAACGTAATCCACCTCTTTCTATAAGTGGCTTGGTTTGTAACAAGGCTTCATCTTTAGAAAATCCACCAAAAAAGATATCTCCCGTATAATCATTTTCATCTGTTTTTACAGGCCCCATACTCTTCTTGACAAAGCTTATGATATCTTGTTTAAATCGTAGGGAGTATTTTTTAAAGAACGTACCCTTTTCTTTTCTGCTAACCTGATCACGCGCCGTTTGGATAGCAATAGTGGTGATACTATCTAAGAGTTTTATTTTCTCTGATTTATTTTTTATGTCTGGTAATGATACTGAACGTAGGATTTCTACCGTAGGAGTCATACGTACTTCAATAGGGGATTGGGTACTTTTAGAAACGGTTTTTTCCCAAGCACTAAACCATAATTGATTCGTATCACCGCCTACCGTATAGGGTCTTCCTTTTTTTGCATTTATAAAAGGATCTGTATCCTCAAGCGTACGTTGCTGTTGTTCTATATCTTTAATGACCTTTTCCTTAAAGGTTTCTTCGTTATAAGGAGAATAGATATAATCACTTTTGGCAATAGAGTTTTGAAGCGTAAAGACACCTCCGTATGCTACTTCTTGCGCTATATGCGTCCCATATCGGGCAATAAATCCATTAGGCGTAATATCACGACCTAATCGATTAAAATCTTCTATAAATGCACTATCGAGTACAATCCCTTTTAATGGAAGTAGTGCTGTTCCTATCCCTACTTTCTTTTTGGTGTACACCATCAGTACATCGGGATTCTCAGATGTATCGTATAATTTATAATGCGCTTTACTATTATGTGCGATATAGGGATAATTGATAGTATCTGTTTCTAAAACGTTTCGCTCATACTCATACGAATTGGTTACAAATAGATGTGTTTCAGGAAAATTCTGTGTATTGCTTGTGCGTATAGGTGTGCCTTGTAAAAGTGCAGTTCCTTTAGAAGAATTACTCCAGTCTAGCGGATCGATATATCGTATATCAAAACCATGACCAAGAACGTCTTGCGTTTGGCTGTATGTATTCCCTATAAAAAATGATAAAAGTAGTGTGAAAACTACCTTGAATGCTTTAGTCGATTTCAATTGGATAGCTGTTTTTTACGTATATGGGGGAATATATACAGTATTCTAAAATACGTAAAAAGAAGGTTCTAAAATATATTTTTAGATGTAATAAAGCATTATAAGTTTAAACACATTGGGTAGTAAAATTGCGTAAGAATTTTCGGTCATTTTTTAAGGCTTTGTACGCTTTCGCGAAATCGAACTTGTGAGATTCACGACCATAGGGAGAGCGAAGCGTTAAAGCGTATATTTCAAAAACCGAATGAATGATGCCCACTTTGTTACTTTAAAATAGCTTATAAATCGATGTATTTTCGGTATGAGTTGTACTTTGCATCTATGCATGCAGAAAGTTATTATTCATTAATTAGGGAGGAAATTTTAAAATGAACATTATAAGCTTAGAAAAAATATCAGAATTTATAGATGATGCCAAGGGTAAACCATGGGAATATAGATATCAACTTATAGAGAATGACTCTTTCACACCTTGGGGAGGAAATATGTTTAAACCATCAGATGCATATATAGAATATGATTGCTATATGTCTCATTATGATGAGATAAAAGAGATTCAAATAAACCCTATTGAGAGCAAGTATATAGGGAAATTAGTTGCAAATAAGATTTTTGATCATACAAAAGATGTATGTGTTGTTTTAGAAGATTTAAAAATAGGGTATGAAATCATCAATTATTTAGTCACTATAAAGCTTCATTAAAATTTGATATGTTGATTCTTAAAAAAAGATTAGATTAAGAATTATACCTATTTTTGTCACTTCGAAAACAACCTATGAGCCAAGATATTTCAAAACGTTATGCGCTAAGAGGCGTATCTGCCGGAAAAGAAGATGTACATAATGCGATTAAAAATGTAGATAAAGGATTATTTCCTAAAGCATTTTGTAAAATCGTACCCGATCATCTCACAAGAGATGAGGATTACTGCTTGATTATGCATGCCGATGGGGCAGGTACAAAATCTGCACTGGCATATATGTATTGGAAAGAAACAGGTGATATTTCCGTTTGGAAAGGCATTGCACAAGATGCGCTGATTATGAATGTAGACGACCTTCTTTGTGTAGGCGCGACCGATAATATCATCTTATCATCCACTATTGGCCGAAATAAAAATGTGATTCCAGGTGAAGTGATCTCAGCGATTATCAATGGCACCGAAGAATTACTCGAAGATTTGAAATCTTTTGGTGTTACAATTCACTCAACTGGAGGAGAGACGGCAGATGTGGGCGATTTGGTACGTACGATTATTGTAGATTCTACAGTAACAGCGCGTATGAAACGTAGTGATGTGATCGATAATGCCAATATAAAACCAGGCGATGTCATTGTAGGATTAGCTTCTTTTGGACAAGCGACCTATGAAACCGAATATAACGGCGGCATGGGAAGTAACGGATTAACATCCGCTAGACATGATGTGTTTGACAATTATTTAGCTCAAAAATTCCCGGAGAGTTTTGATGCAGCTGTACCAAGCGATTTAGTGTATAGCGGTTCAAAAAAAATGACCGATGCGGTAGAGAATAGCCCTATCGATGCAGGAAAATTAGTGCTTTCTCCAACACGTACGTATGCACCGATTATCAAAGAAATTCTTTCACAGTACGATGCTACCGATATCCACGGAATGGTACATTGTAGTGGAGGTGCACAATCTAAGATTCTACACTTTGTAGAAGACCTTCATATTATCAAAGATCATCTTTTTGAAGTGCCACCACTATTTGATCTCATTCAAAAAGAAAGTGGAACGGATTGGAAAGAAATGTACCAAGTCTTTAATATGGGGCATCGTATGGAGATCTACTGTAATGAAAATGTAGCCAAAGAGTTGATAGCGATCTCTGCGTCTTTTGATGTACCTGCACAGATTGTGGGTCGCGTAGAAGCAAGTCCAGAAGGGAAGAAACTTACCATTACAAGTGATAAGGGTACGTTTGAGTATTAGTATATTACTAATTATTCTTTTTATTAATACATAGTAGGAGGGTAAGTTTTTCCTTTTTATAACACATATAGGAAAATAACAATTACTTAAAATTATAAAATGAAAAACAAATTATTTTTAATCATCACTCTTTTTGCTGTAACACTTACTTTTGCTCAGAATACTTCTGAAATTGGATTTAATGAGAAAAAAGAAGTACTTCTTAATGGACAAATAGTAGACACAACTACAGATTTGGAAACAATAAAGTCTTTATTAGGAGAACCTACACTCTATAAAGAATACCCTACAGGAAAAGTAAATTATCAGTATCCAGAATTAGGTATTGCGATACATTTAGTAAATGGCAAGTTAACTTTTATAGGAGCTAACTTTAATTGGGATGGTGATAAAACATTTCCTGAAGCATCGTATACAGGGAAATTTTCAATTGGTGATACTACAATAGATATGAATAGTACTCCTGAAGTTGTATCTAAAATTGAAGTAATCACTTTAACTCCCACATTCATGGGGATGTATATGACAAACCCTAAAGAAAACAAAACAGTGGTTATTATGGCTTTTAAAGATGAAAAAGTGACACAAGTTGGATTTGAATTTCAATAATAAAGTATCAAAAGTTACGATACTTATATGATTAAAAACCCTAATATCTGTTATGGTATTAGGGTTTCATTAAACTATATAGTATGTATTAAGCTATGCGTGTACTATCTATCTTGAATTACAAGTTAAAAAAGACATGTTCCTACTGGGAAGGGTATTTCAGTAAAAAACTGACAAACACCGCAAGCACAATCGTTATCATCCCCACATATACCTTCTTCACATCCGCCCCAAAATCCTCCAGATATTGCTTTTTGTTCAACCTTACTTAATGACTTTACTCCTTTGATTTCTTTAATTTTTGTAAACATATTTGTAGTATTTAAAAGTTTATAGCATTCTAAATATAAGAATATTCTTACAGGTTAGCTTATGAGTAATGTATTTTTAACATATACATAATACGCATATTATTAGCGTAATAGACTCTCATTACATGAGAAATATAGAAATTATATTCTTATTCCCTATAGTTCATAAATGACTCATTGTAACATTCATACCGTTTTCGGGTCTATTATTGCATAGATCATCAAAACCTATGAAAAAAACAATCTTCTTTTTAGTTCTGTGCTTATTTTCTATTTCGCTTCAAGCCCAACAACCTACCGTATACCAAGACACCATTCCGTTTAGAAATGATCTAGGCATCATTATTATTCCTATGACGTTTAATGGGGTAGAAAAACAATTCGCTTTTGATACGGGAGCACAGGTAACTGTGGGGTTTTCTTGGGTCGCAGATGATTTAAAACGAACTTCAAAAACAACTAATGTAAATTCATCCAACGGTTCTAGGACGAAGATGCGTTTTTACAAAAGCGGCACTATTGAACTAGGAAGTAGAAAAATTACCAAGCATAAGATTTTAAAGGCAAACGATAGTGATATTTTTACTTGTCATAACATAGATGGGGTTTTAGGAGTTGATATCACACAGCATTTTAATTGGACGATTGATTTTGAGAAAAAAATACTCATCATGTCTCCATCTGATTTTTATCCAGAAGCGGTTAAAGACATGTACGCCTTAGATTTTGATTTCACGAGTAACCGTCCGTCGGTCTTTATGGAAATGAATGGAAAGAAAATTAAGTTCCTCTTAGATACAGGCGCTAGAGATTCAGATATAAATAAAACTGCGTATACGCTCTCAAGTATCGATCAATATCCTAAAGCTACGTTTTATAGCGGTTTTTATGATGTAAATGGAACGCTCACCAAAACGTATAATACCACGATTCAACTTCCTGAAATACAATCTGGATCGGTGACTATCATTCCAGAAGTAGATTATGGCAATCAAAGCACCAAAATCGGAAATAGTTTATGGAAAGGAAAACGCTTGTTTTTAAGTTTAAAAAACGATAAGCTGTACGTTTCTGATACGACGATAAAGAACGATTCTTGGAGTTATGATTGTGCAGCAGTTATCAAAGAAGGGAGGATGGTCGTTTTCAGAATTAAAGAAGGAAGTGACGCTTGGAAACAAGGAATTCGTCAGGGAGATATTATCACAAGCTTTAACGGAAAAACATTTACAGATTTTTGTACTCTTAATAAATACCAAGTAAAACTATCAAAAGAGAAAAAAGACCTTAAACTTGTTTTTGAAAATGGTAAACAAATAACGGTTCAAAAAAAGCAAGTATTTATCACTCCTTAACCCAAGATGTGTATTGCTTTTGTAATTTCTCTAATTTAGGATCAATGTATCGTTGACAAAACGGCGCTTCAGGATTTCTTTTATAATATTCCAGAAAAGATTCTTCATTCAAGGTAAATGTGACCATCGGGAGTGCTTTGGTAATAATAGGTTTTGCAAACTGTGGTTGTAATACTAATAACGCTTTCGCGAAAGCGGACTCCTGCTCTTTTTCAAAATAATACATAGCTGATCTATATTTGGTTCTGAAACTATGATTACTTGTCGATTTGTGGGTATGAAGATGTACTTCTAAGAGTTGTTTTAAACTAATAACTTCAGGTTTGTAATGAACAATGACTCCTTCCGAAAAGGCATGATGAGGAGCCGTCGAAGCAATAAAACCCTGCTCGACGTTGTGAACACCCTTTAATGCCTGAAATACAGCTTCGGTACACCAATGGCATCCGCCCCCAAATGCTATTTTTTCTGATGATTTTATAAAAAAAGCGGTTTTGTAAATGTTTAGAATTCTAAAATAGAAAACTAACATTTTATTGTTAACAAAAGCAATGATACGCAAAGAAAATATCAATTGAAAATTGTAAATTCGCAGTAAGCAGAAGGCAATTATGTTAGAAAAATTACAAATCGTAAAACAACGTTTTGATGAAGTAAGTGACTTGATCATTCAACCTGATATTATCACAGATCAAAAACGGTACGTAAAACTGAATAAAGAATACAAGGATTTAAGAGCGCTTATGGATGAGCGCGCGAAATATATAGAGCATACAGATAATCTTTCCGAAGCAGAAGAAATTATAGCAGATGGAAGTGATGCAGAAATGGTCGAAATGGCCAAAATGCAAATGGATGAAGCAAAAACGGCGATTCCTGAACTTGAAGAGAAAATCAGAATGATGCTTATTCCTAAAGATCCAGAAGACGCTAAAAACGTTGTAGTAGAGATTCGAGCTGGAACGGGAGGAGATGAAGCAAGTATTTTTGCTGGAGATCTATACAGAATGTACACAAAGTACGTAGATAACAGGCAAGGGTGGAGTCATAGTACCGTTGATTTTTCTGAAGGGACTTCTGGTGGATTTAAAGAAATCCAGTTTGAAGTGACAGGAGAAGATGTGTATGGAACCTTAAAATTTGAAGCAGGTGTACACCGTGTACAACGAGTCCCTCAAACAGAAACACAAGGACGTGTACATACCAGTGCCGCTACAGTTATGGTACTTCCAGAAGCTGAAGAATTTGATGTGCAAATTGAACCTAAAGATGTACGTATTGATTTTTTCTGTTCATCAGGACCAGGAGGACAATCAGTAAATACTACGTATTCCGCAGTTCGTTTGACACACATCCCATCTGGCTTAGTGGCTCAATGTCAGGATCAGAAA
>CAKZKZ010000923.1 GCA_937124495.1 uncultured Dokdonia sp.
AATACCTCCTCGCAATCCGCCCCAAGTCATAATTAAATTTGTTTTTGCAAGTTAAGGAACAAAATCGCTTATCAGAACGCCCTAAAAACTCCTTCTTACATTGCTCACATTTACGTTTTTTCATGGTTATTTATTTACAAATTTTTACGATGGATTTACATCCAATAAAATAACCAAAAAACAAGCAATTTTTATTTCATTAATCGTATCGTCTGTTTTATTTGGATTTGCTCATTTTAATAATAATAATGCCTCCATAGTATCACTTACAATGCTAACAATTAATGGAATTGTTTGGTGTATACCGTTTATACTAACTAAAAATTTGGGTCTATCGATAGGATTACACCTAGCTTGGAATTTTACTCAAACGACTATTGGATTTACAATGAGTGGTAATACATCTTTAAATTCACTTTATAACCTAGAGAACGTAGGTTCTGATATACTAACAGGAGGTGAGTATGGTCCTGAAGCTGGAATCTTAGGCCTTATAGGATTTACATCTATGTTATTACTATCTATTGCGTACCTAAATATAACTACGAATAAAAAAAGGGATAAGAAGTCAGAAAAGCTATGATACTTGTTATTCAAGCATAATTTATTATGCATGCATACTATTTTTGTATCTTTGGATATCTAAATGCAAGATCATGATCCAGAAAACACCACTTACCGAACTTCTTAATATAAAGCATCCCATTATTATGGCACCTATGTTTTTGGTGTCTAATGTAGCGATGCTTAAAGCGGGTATGGAATCTGGAATTGCAGCATGTGTTCCTGCACTTAATTATAGAACTATTGAAGAGTTAAAAGCAGCTATTTTAGAATTAAAAGCAGCAAAAGTACCTGGTGGCGCTTTTGGAATTAATCTCATCGTAAATAAATCAAATCTTAAATACCCAGCACAGCTAGAAGTCGCTTGCGAACTTGGTGTTGATTTTATTATCACTTCTTTAGGAAGCCCGAGACAAGTGATTGAAAGTGCAAAACCAAAAGGAATTAAAGTTTTTTGTGATGTCGTAGATCTTGCGTATTCCAAAAAGGTAGAAGAGATGGGCTGTGATGCCTTAGTTGCTGTAAATAATCAAGCTGGTGGACATCGCGGGGATGCAACTCCAGAAGCATTGATTAAAGAATTAAATGAAAATTGTACCATTCCTGTGATTACTGCGGGAGGTGTAAGTCATAAAGAAGATTTGGATAGAGCGATCTCTTATGGAGCTATTGGAGCCAGTATCGGAAGCCCATTTATAGCGAGTGAAGAAGCGCCTGTATCTGAAGATTATAAACAAGCCTGTGTCGATTATGGAGCAGATGATATCGTGATGACACAAAAAATATCTGGAACGCCGTGTACGGTGATTAATACGCCTTATGTGCAAAAAATAGGCACTAAACAAACGTGGTTGGAAGGGATTCTTAATAAGAATAAAAAACTCAAAAAATGGGTCAAAATGATTCGTTTTGCAAAAGGGATGCGTGATACGACAAAAGCAGCTCAAGGAGCTACGTATAAAACTGTTTGGGTAGCAGGCCCATCTATAGAAGAAACCACAGCAATCGAGCCTGTAAAGACAATTATAAAAAGGTTTATTTAAAATAATCATCTCCTCTTTTATAGTGCTTTAAAAAGGAATTACGTTTTCGCGAGAAAATAGCTAAAAGCACTAGTTGCTTATGCTTTCTTTAATAAAAAAACCTCTCAAATTTTGAGAGGTTTTTTTATGCGTATTAATCTTTCAAAATAAGGTTTAATTAATTGATTTTTTACTGAAATCACTGATTAACAGTATTTTATAAATTTTAAAATCAACTTATTTAATGGATGTTTGCATGAAAAATAATACGTGTTCTGTTAAAATTAGTTTTTAGTACTAAAGAAGTGCTTTTATTAAAAAAGCATACGAGATGTGATGTACACATCTTTAGAAAGAACCATAAATGAATAAAAAATGTGTCAAGTAAACTTTGAAATACAAACAAAAAATAATGTAAAGCCTATTCTAAGTGGTGAAGGCAGGTATAGGCATATAGATAATCAAACCTGGGTAGATTTTGGTATAAATATAGATGATCCGATTACTCCAGATATCATTATTAATGGAAATTATGAACTAGAAGTGAGAGTCAGTTTTTCTGCTACTCCAACAGAATTAGAATGGAGTGCATGGAAAGCAAGTACATTTAAAGTGTCTAGTGATGGTTGTGATGACTCGTATTATAAGGTATATTTTAATGATGAAAACCAAGGCGTAGGTGTTCATCTTTTAAATTAAAGAATATGAAAATTAATAAAATAGTATATAGCCTTTGGACAAAACCTTCTGGTGGAAATATTTTAAAAAAGGCAACTAATTGGTATTCCCCTAAAGCACAACTTTACTGCCTAATGCTTTCAGTATTGAAAGCCGCCGAATTTTTTGAGGAAGTTGAATTAGTTACAGATACTGAAGGATATAATATCATTAAAAAATTAAAATTACCTTTTACAAATATTGAAATTTGTCTAGATGATATTGATGAAAAATATTACGAGTTTTGGTCATTAGGTAAAATTTATGCTTACCAAAAACAAACAAAGCCATTTATACATCTTGATACTGATGCGATACTATGGAAAGAATTACCTAATTGGGTAAATAATGCTTCCGTTTTTGTTCAAAATGTAGAAGATGATAATTGGTTTAGTGATGCTTATATAAACGAAATAAATCATAGTAGTAAAGTTTTAAAGTACTTCCCTAAAAACTGGGACATTATCAAAAAAGCTTATTGTACAGGGATTTTTGGAGGAACAGATATTGACTTTATAAAAACGTACTGCGATGAGGTGTTAAAATTTTTATATGATAAAAGAAATGAAAATGGATGGAACAGTATTAAAAACAAAGGAAGTTATTGTATAATTTTTGAACAATATATTTTAGCTTGCCTTACAGAATATTATAATATACCAGTTACTTGTTTTGATACACACCTTGATACAGAAAAATTAGCCAACTATGGGTATACTCATCTTTGGGGTTATAAAAAAAGTGATCAATGTGAAAAAAAACTCCGTCATTCATTAGAAAAGAATTACCCAAACCTAAGCTTAGGCATTATTGAAAATAGCCTTACCTAAATGTATCTATAATGCTCCAGATTTATCTGGTGTTACTGTTTATTATTTCAATACCCAATCGTTTCAAGTCTGCTACATCTCTAATCTATTGATAGATCCATCTATCAACACTTAATTACCATTTAAAATACTCATTTAATTCTCTACTGCGCTGTCTTCTTAATTTTTAAAGTGTAGAAGAGCAAATATGGAAAACCTCTCATGTATGAGGCTTTTTTGCTCATTTGTTTTCTTATATCAAAAACACTTTGCTGAAGCTACAGTATTTCAGGGGTTTAGAGTTTTTGAAATAAGCTTATTTAACGGAAGTTTGCTAAGAAATAATCACAAAAGAATAAAAATGTGTCAAGTAATGTTTACAATAGAAACAGGAAGTAATACAGAGCCTATTAAAAATGGTCAAGGTAGATATAAGCGTATCGGTGATTCATCTTGGATGAATTTTAATATAAATATAGATGATCCACTTACTCCAGATATTAGTATTAATGGGAATTATGAATTAGAGGTGAGAATCAGTTACAAAATTACTCCAACAGAAGCAGATTGGAGTCCATGGAGAGGATCCACATTTCGAGTTTCAGGGACTGGTTGCGATAGTGCTTATTATATTAAGGGTGACCAAACGATAGGAGCCTTATGATCATTATTCATTCATTATATTCTTTACCTCTTTTAAATAATAGGTGGGGTCTTCTAGATCAATTTAAAAAGAGCTATTATTTATATTACCTGTCTTTTTTATATGCAAAAAGATTGGGTTATGAAGTGGTTTTGCATACAGACAATACAGGTTATGAGTTGTTGAAAAACATTGGTTATGACAGAATAGAATTAAGCTTAAATGAATTAACACAGGAGGATTCAACATTTTGGTCTTTAGGAAAAATAAGGGCTTTAGAATTAGAAGGGTTACATAGTATTCATATAGATGGGGATGTTTTTCTAAAATCGAAAGAAATAAAAACCGTTTTCGAATCTAACTATGATGTATTAACTCAAATGATAGAATCTCAAGATTCTTTTACAAAGGATTATGTACCTCAAATAAACCTCTTAAACTCTGTATCAAATCAATTAGTATCTGATATGAAACATTCATACAATTGTGGTGTGTTGGCTTTTAAAGATCCTCAATTATTTAGTGAGTACGCTCAATTATTTAAAGAACTAATAGCTATTTATAAGAGTGATGTTAAGATTAATGACTTTTATAAAAATGAATTTAGATATTATGAAAAGATGTTGATCATAGAGCAGTATAGCTTACCTGTTATTGTAAATAAATTAAAAAAGAAGTCAAAATTCATAATTAATGAACATGATGATTTGGACACAGTGTGTGACCATTATGGGTTTGTTCATGCATTAGGAAGTTCAAAATATACAGACTCTTTTCAAGCATTGGTAAAACAAAGAATTAAAGAAATAAAATAATGATATATAGTCAAACATTTAGCACAGATCTACTACATAAGCTAAAGAAAGAAGATGTATCCTATATGCTGGGCTTACACTATCTAAGCGCATTATCTATTTCTAAGTATTTAAAAAAAGGAGATGAGTTTATATTAATCACCGATACAAAAGGAAAAGAGCTTATAGGCGATGCGTTTCCTTATACAAAAGTGGTGAATGCTTTAGATAAGTATCCATATATGCGTCCATTAAAAATGAGTGCTTATAAACTATTCTCTATAGAATTATTTAAAAATAAAGACTTTGTTCATTTTGATAATGATGTGTATTTGTTTAAGCCTATTCCTGATTTTAAAGACACTTTAGTACAGAGTAACGAAAGTTATTTTATAAGATATATCTATTGTAACAAAATAAAACACTTTGATTACATATTGCCAGATTATACTGATAAGATGCGTAATAACTATAACCCTGGAGTTTTTGGGTTTACTAAAGACTCTCTTGTTAGAGAAGACTATTACAATACATTTTTAGAGTACTCTCATAAAAACATCAATAAATACAAGGCCATGCCTGAGGGATTGCAAAAAGAATTCTTTTTACTCAATTTTCAAGATGTATACCTTGTTTTAGAAGAAGCACTTTTGCATTACTTATGTGAAAAAAAGAAAGTTCCTGTAACAGAATTGATCCCAGATAAATATGAAAATAACCCTGGAGTTTGGGGAGTCTTTTACAAAAAGAAGTATCGAGATATTAATTGGGATGACGTTATAAAGATTAGTCATCACAGCTGGCGCGAACATGAATATTGTCATTTAGTAAGTCAAAAAGATGAAAAAAACACGCACGTACAAGAAGTGATGTTAGAAATATATAAGGAAAATAAAAAAACGGTTAATACTTTTTTAGAATGGATATAGTAATTGCAGGACGAAATATATACGATTACCTATTTGTTAATTATCTAGTCTATGGTTTAGAGTATAAGCTTAGAATCACTTGGAATAATATAATTTCTGATGATTTGGGGTTTATATATAAAGATTTAGAAAGTGCAAGTTGGGCTATAGAAAACGATGATTTTGTAGCCCCTCTTCTAAGTAATTATCATGGTCTTTCTAAGACTTTATATATACGTGAAAATGAATTGAAAAGAATACAAGATATTTATGATAATGAAAAACTAGTCATCAATTTTTCTAAGCTAATCACCGTTAATAATTATGAATTAATTAAAGAGAGGTTTACTAATTTATAATAGTAATGAACGCTTTTTTATTCATCAAAAAGAGAAGTGTATGAAGGTTAGGATTCTACAAACCTACTATTTAATATACCCTAATCGTTTCAAATCATCTACATCTCTCGCTATTTGAGTAGTTCCATTAACCAGGACCAAATTACGATCAGAAATATCTAGTACATCCCTGTAATAATGGTCGGTGAGGAGAATTCCTTTTTTCGCTTTAAGCGAAAATAAAAACTCCTTGATGACCTGTTTATACAAAGGCTCAATCATAGAGAAAGGCTCATCGAGTAATAAGAAAGGGTGATCCAAATGTGCCACAAGTAATAATTCCAGATACCGAAGTTCGCCTAGAGATAAGGTGCCTACTTTACGTTTTGCCACTTTTTCTATAAAAGGGGCTCTAAAAATAAGATCTTGGTCATCACCATCTGTATGAAATAATGGAATGACATCTCGTACTTTCAAATGTTTCGGCAAGAAATGATCTTGCGGTAAATAGCCCATATATCTATTGGGAATGACCTCTTTAGGAGGGATGTTTTTACCATCTATTTGTAGGCTTATGGAGTTAGCTTTAAGGGTGCCAAACAGCATTTTTAACAGTGTAGACTTTCCTGAGCCATTGCGACCAAACAAACTTATGATTTCGCCTTGAGCGAGTGTAAGAGATACGTTTTTTAATACCTCTTTTTTACCAAAGCTTTTACGAGCATTTTGTATGTGTAACTCCTTTTTCATCGTAAAACACCAATTAGAGCCATAAGAACAATAGCAATGATACCATTGACAAGCCACGTACGCATAATGAGATGTGATTTTGTGAAACCAAGATTATGATACATATAATACTGTGCTCTCTGGAAGTAATTAAAAGCCAGTACCCCTAAACCAGTACCAAATACACCGAAAACCAAGACTGCATTAAATAGCCAAGCACCAAAAGAATCGTACATCGCTGCACTTGCAAACGAAGTAAGCAAAGTAATCGCTAGTGTATATAAAGTTACATCCCGATAGTAGGTCCACATCTTCGAAAAATACAAATTCAGAATTTTAAAAATCAAAAAGAAATGGTAATATTCTTTATATAAAAAGGAATCAAGACCGCTTCGCTTGAGGAATCAAGAATCAGGACTAAAAAAAATAGAGTAATACTCTAATTTAGAGTGTTACTCTATTTTTGATTTTTCATAAACATAACAGTTCCTTCTCCTTCGGGAGAAGGCTAGTGCCTGTGCTGAACTCGTTTCAGTAATGAGGGGTTTTTCTAAGAGTGAGCATAGCTCACGTTCTAACGACTAACAGCTACCGACTATAAATTATACGTCATCATAATCAACTACCACTTTTGCTGAGGTAGGATGTGCTTGACACGTAAGAATTAACCCTTCGGCTACTTCACTATCAGTTAAGATTTGGTTTTTTTCCATCACAGCAGTTCCTTCAGTAACACGTGCAATACAACTACTACAAATTCCTCCTTGGCATGAGTGAGGTGCATCAATATCTTCATCGAGTGCGGCATCTAGAATAAGGGTGTCTTGAGACATGCTAAACTCAAACTCTTCATCATCTACCACTACTTTGATTTGTGATTTTCCATCAAGTGCTTCTTCTATGACAACCTCTTCTGTAGACGCTGTAAAAAGTTCGAAATGGATATTTGAATCGGCGACACCATTAGATGTTAATACCTTGCTTACTTCTTTGATCATGGCTTCTGGGCCACATAAGTAATAGTCATTAAAATCATGAGAAGCATATTTATTCTTGACCACAAAGTTG
>CAKZKZ010000924.1 GCA_937124495.1 uncultured Dokdonia sp.
TTTCATCGTATATCCTTCTCCAACACTTACACTTCCAGATGAACCTATAGGTTGAAATTCCTCAATCCCATTTCCATCCTTAAACATCCAGTAAGAACTAATTGTAATAGGACTAGAAGGGGCACCATCAAGACCACCACTAAAATTCATTACCGATGGAGCATCTGGATCTGTACCATCATTCATGATATTACCTACAGAATAATCTAAGTTAATCTGAGTACCATTAATGACACTTACAGGAGATGACCAGATATTGTATGAATAAGTATCTGCTGTACCCTGTTGATCTCTCTCTAACGACCCTGCACTTGTTACATCAAGATCACTATTTTCTGTTTGTACCAATTGTGATTCACCAACTAAGTCTAACACACCATCTAGTTTAAGATAGTGAGATACTTCTATCTTACTATCATTTTCAATAGATAATTCATTTGCTTGCACTTCTAAACCAAGTACTGTATTGTTTGCTTGTGTTGTTACATCATGTACTGTTTGCACAATATTCCATTCCACATTTACAGTATTATCTACTATAGATTGACTATTAGGAGGGTAAAAACGAATACCATTCTCCCAAGTAGTTCGGGTAGCCCAATCTGCACCTGCCGCTGATACATAAGGAAGTGGAGCTGTTTGAAAATCTACCGTGTCTAGATTACGTATCGCTGCAATAAGGCGGTTGTTAGATTCATCTTTTACGTTTGTAAACGTATAGATATTCATAGGGAAATAAGCAGCTACTTCATCCCAATCTGTGGTTGCAAACGGATCCTTAGAGGTTCCCGTTGGTATAATTCTACCCGTCACATTATTAAGCGCTACATTCTCTTCTATCTCCTGATTCATAATAAAACGAATCTGATCTTGGGATAACTGCATATTCCATATACGTAGTTCATCAATAGTTCCTTCAAAGAAATCTGTTGGATTTTCTCCATCTGCGGCTGCAACTAAGAATGATTGCGAAGTTCCAACAGGCAAGCTTAATCCAGTTTCTGTATTATCTAACACACCATCTATATAGACTCTGGCAGTATCAGATCCATCATAAGTAAAAGCAAATTGATGCCATTCGTTTTGAGGAATTCGAGTTGACGATTGAATTGATTGCGTTCCAGAACCATTGATCCACGACATTTCTAATCTTTGATTATTTAAAAGACTAATATCATATCCTTCTGTAAATGAAGCATCACGTTTAGAAACAATTGTGTAATTTCTATCTAATCGCTTGATCCAAGCGGATACTGTAAACGCATTTGTAAGTTCAAGGTCATCTTCATCTCCTACATCTAGATAATCCTGAAGGCCATCAAAAGTAATAGAACGTTCAAATACATATTCTGGAGCATAGCCAAAAGTGATATACTTTGTTCCATTAAAATTATATTCGGCTTCTAAGTTTGCACCATTTAATGACATGATACGATATTCAGAAGTAGGACTAAAGGTAGGGGTGTCTGAGACAAACATTAAGTAAGACCCAGGAGGATCTAGTGTAGCACTCAATGCTATTTCTGGGATAGAGACTTGTACAGTACCTACAGATCCTGTTTCTACAACTTTCCATGTACGCTGTATAGCGGTAAAGTCTACGACGGTGCTAAGACCCGTAATACCTGCACTCATATCAACTTCAATAGCAGGATCTATCGCTGCTATTGGATCATCATCATTACCCCACATCAAGAAGTTCTTATCAGTAATGACGTCAGTATTTGTTGTAATATTCTCGTTGTTTGTGTCGTATATCTCTGTAAGTCCCATAGTCACTAGGGCTCCAGCATTTACACTTGTAGATTGTTTTTGGTTCAGTCCAGAATCATCATCTCTACCTATACCAGCAATGTCATAGTTAAAACCTACATGCGTTGTCACATTCCAAATTACATTATTATCAGAATCTACATAATTCTCATCTCCAAGACTTGTAGCTGTTGTACTATTAATATCGTGTAAGGTGATTCCATTCTTGATCGCTAAATATGACTGTATCTTTAATTGATCTGTAATAGAGTTAGGAGAGGCATAACTAATGACCTCTGTGATCTTACCATTAAAATGTGAATCAAATGGAGTTCCCATAATCGTAATACGTCCTACACCTAATACATATGGAGTATTATCTACCGTACCATAAGGAAGTTGCCCATCAGAAACCCCAGTACTTTGGTTAAAAGAACGGGCTGTATAATTGTCTATTCTGATTCCGTTTTTATAAATTTCAGACTGATCTAAAATAGGGTCATACTTTATATTAAAGATAATCACATCATTATCATAACTATCTGAACCACTTGTGTAAGCCCTACCATAACTTTGTTGAGAACTAGAAGCAACACTTTGAGGGGTTGACCCCACCATATGGCTTACAATATTATCAACTCCATTAAATCGTACAGATCCAGGGTTAATCCAGAAACCAGTTCCGTCTTCAGCAAAATCTTCTGTAGTAATTCGTCCAGCGATCACACCTTCTAATGCAGAACTACCGGTTATATTCCCGTCGGATTGCATAACAAGCCAATATTCATCTGTATAGAGCCCGCCTTTACCTTTAAGTTGTGTGTCATTTGCTGTATTAAAGTCTAATACAGGATTATGATTAATATTTTCAGTATTATTATCATAGTAGGTAGGAGCTGTTGTTGCGGCTACTCTTGCATCATTATCAAAAGCTTCATCATCCCAAGTAGTAACAGTATTACCATCAGCTTCTGCTATACCTACATTTGATTTAAGCCATAATTTAAGATTAGACGTTACATCTCCAGGCCCTAAAGCAGGATCTGCAAAAGGTGTAATAGGATCTCCTAAAATTAGTACATTATCAAAATTAACACCGTTATCTGTTTGAACATTATCTGAAGCAAAGGTCAATCTAAATCTCGCTTGAGAATTATTATCTAATGTAGCTGGCATGTTAATAGCAGCAATGACAAAAGAATTTTGTGTTGGAGACGATCCTGTATCACTATTAAGTCCTGACCATCCGTCTACACCAGATCCTAGTGCAGCTACCTCATCAGTATTATACCAGAAATCTACTGGGGTAGCAGAATAAGCTCCCAGTATTGTCCATGAAGCTCCTCCGTTTGTAGAGTATTCCATATTAAAGCCATCAAAATTTTGTTCTGAATCGTGACGGATATCTATTTGAAGTTTAAGGTTATTATAATTGGTAAGATCAATAACAGGACTTGTAACCACGGTATTAGAGTCATTTGCATAGTCATTATAGTTACTCGTATACCAATAAGAACCTTCTGTACCTGTCTCTAAAGCATTTGTTCCATGCGTCCATACACTATTACCTCCTGGATTTGAAGCTACCCAACCACCATCATTGGCATCAAAATTCTCATAGTATATGGTAAATTCTGGATCTGTATTCACAACAGCGGTTCCTTGAATATCAAATGTGTATGTTCCTTCATTAGCATCGTCACTTACAATGGTTATGGTCGCATCGTGTGTGCCGGCAGCACTTGGCGCATAACTAATTTGAAAAGTTGTATTTGTTGAAGCTGCAATAACATTACTTGGGGCAGAAGTGAGAGAAAACTCTGCTGCACCAGTTCCAGTAATGGTTACATAAGGAGGTCCTGATAAAGTAAGAGGACCAGATCCATTATTTGTAATTACAAAATCGTTAATATTTGTACTCCCTACATCAATAGTTCCATATTCTGTTCCATCTGCAAGATCTATTGCTGTATTACC
>CAKZKZ010000925.1 GCA_937124495.1 uncultured Dokdonia sp.
AGACAGTCTAGCAAGCGGATCACTGAGTGATCAATGGACTAATTTTGCGCAAGAAGGTTCGGAAGTTTGGGAGTCTTTTGATACAGGAGACGATTTTGGTACCGCTGTGAGAATAGGATCTTTTTTTTCTGGAGATGAGCGTACTGTTGCTTGGTTAATTACGCCTGAGATCGATTTTGATGCTCAAGAAATGGAAACGTTAACTTTTGAAACATCAAATAGTTTTGCCGATGGGAGTAAGCTTACTTTGGTATATGCAGATGATTGGAATGGTAACACAGCTAATATAGATGCTGCTAACTGGAGACCTATATTTGATGGTAGGATTGTTTCTGATGATACCTTCTTTGAGGATTGGGTAGCTTCTGGGAATATAGGTTTGTCTTGTCTAGAAGGTACGGCTCATATCGCATTTAAATATGTAGGCAGTGGTGATGTTGATTTTGATGGAACGTATGAGTTAGACAACTTTCAAATAAACGCACAGTAGGATGTGACATAGGTTATATTTTTTAAAGAAGGTATTGTTTTTGCGCTTTCGCGAAAGCGTAATTAGTATGGGTAGAGGAATGATTCACTTGTTAGTAGTCTTGTCTGTATCGACTAATTATTATGCCGGTTATTAAAAATAAAAAGGCTTCCTACAACTAGGAAGCCTTTTTAATGAGTGAGTGTTTAATCTATGATTTGTTATTTTACAATCTTAAAAGCGCAACGTCTATTAAGTTGGTGATCTTCTTTTGAGCAAGATCCTTCACATGAGACTGCTGGTTCGCTTTCTCCTTTTCCTAATCCAGAGATACGGCTTGCGTCTATTCCTTTACTGATAATGTAATCGCGCATAGACTCTGCTCTTTTTTGAGAAAGTGTTTGGTTGTATGATTCTGGTCCACGAACGTCTGTATGACTTTCTGCAGAAATATTCATGTCAGGATATTTATTCATAACAGCTACAAGACGATCTAGTTCTGCTGATGCGTCAGGGCGTATATTCCACTTGTCAAAATCAAAATAAATTGGATTTAATACAACTTCATCTGGTGTGATTACAGGTTCTTTTTCAAGTGTAATTGTAATATTTGCAGATTTTTTAGCTACTGAGATAGTTCTTTCAGCCGGCAGATATCCGTCAGCAGAAGCCATTATTTTATAATCTCTTTTACATTTAGAACTGAATAAGTATTTTCCAGTAGTTGTGGCTGTATCAGAATCTGTGGTATTTTCTGTAACATTCATAATTTCTACAAATGCCTTAGAGATTCCGTTGCCATCTACATCTTCAACAGTAATTGTTACATCTACATCACAAGGAGGTAATTTACCTAATAGGTATATATCATCACCACCTTTACCACCTTTTCTGTTTGAAGAAACGTAACCAGTTCCTTTTTCAGGATCAATGTTTGCTCCAAAATCATCATTCCCACTGTTTACACCAGGACCTAAGTTTTCAGGAAAAGAAAATGAGTTTCCATTTTTTTCTGCAAGGAAAACATCAAGACCTCCTAGGCCTAAGTGTCCATTACTAGAGAAGTAAAGTGATCCATTTGCATCTATAAAAGGAAATGCTTCTGTAGCGATTGTATTGATTTGATTTCCTAAGTTTTTAGGTTCCCCAAAAGAGTTGTCTGCTTTAATTTCAACCATATAGATGTCAGAACCTCCTTGTCCTCCAGGTTTGTCACTAGAAAAGTACAATGTCTTCCCGTCAGGACTAATCGCTGGATGACCAGTTGAGTAATTGTCATCATTAAAAGATACTGGTTCAATATTTGTCCATTCTCCTGCTACTTTTTCTGCAGAATACATATTGATTTGGTTGACACCTTCTTCATCTTTTTCTAAGTCACCTTCAAAGTAGTTATTACGATCAAAAAACATACGCTTTCCATCAGGAGTGATTGCTATAGTTCCTTCGTGATACTTTGAGTTTACATCTCCTTCTAATAGCTCAACATTACTCATTTTAGAACCGTCTGTAGTTGCAGCATAGATATCTAAGAATGGTTCTCCGTTTAAGTTGTGGTTTTTACGATCTGTATTTCTAGAAGACGAAAAATAGATTTTGTTGTCTTTTGTGAATGCTCCAAAATCAGAATATTTGGTGTTGATTTTGTCTGCATTTGTGATGACATATAAAGGATCGCGATCTTCTAGTTCTTCTAAATAATCTTGATTCTTTAGATAAATAGCGGCTCTTGCGTCATTTGGATTTGCCTTTACAAATCGTTTCATCCATTTTTTGTAATCACTAGATTTTCCGTTTGCTTTTAAGATTTCAGCATACGCAAATAATGTTTCAGGATTTGCTTTTTTGTTCTTAACAACACGTTTAGAAAAAGACTCTGCTTTTTTAGTGTCATTAAGAATCGTGTATGTGCGAGCTAATTGTGTATAGACGTGCTCATCAGCTTTTCCTTTTTCAATAAGGCCATTATATGCTTCGATAGCTTCGGTATAAGCTAATCTATCAAATAATTGATCTGCCTTTTTAGTGTCTTTGCTTTGTGCATTTGCAAAATTAATACTTGTAACAACAAGTAATATGTATATGTAAAACTTCTTCATGTTGTACTATATTTTATTTTAGAAGTATCTCGGTGAGCGTAATGCACGCTTATTAAAGATGATATTATAGGTTAGTATTATTTCATGTGATGATGGAGCAACATTGTTAATTTCTGAAACAACAGCATCATATGCATATCCTATTCGTAATGCGGGAGTGGCTTGAAAACCTACAATACCACTAAAAGAATCATCTAATCTATAAGATACGCCTAGTTCAAATTTTTCTAGGAATAATGCATTAAGATTTACATCAAATGAAGTAGGGGCATCAAAAGCAGATTTTACAAGTACCGATGGCTTTAATTTTAGATTCTCTGTTGTTTGGAAAACATAACCAGATGTAACAAAATAGTGATTCGTTTCTGAGCCAAATTGTAACCCATTGTCATCTAAGTGAAGAGAATTTAAGATATTAGGTACAGAAGCTCCTACATAAAAATTATCGCTATATAAAAAGACTCCAGCTCCTATATTTGGAGTTGTCTGACTTATGTTTTGAGAAAAGAAAGGGTCTCCTGGATCTTGTAATTCTAGATCAGCAAGTCCAATATTATGGAAGGTAACACCAGCTTTTAATCCAAATGCTAATTGGTAGTTATTACTTACTGGAATCGTATATGAGAAATCTACATATGCATTTGTCTCTTTAACAGGACCTAATTCATCTTTAATGATTGAAATCCCTAACCCTGTCCTTTCACCTACGGGCGCATGTGCGTTAAAAGTGAATGTTTCAGGAGCTCCATCAAGAGCAGACCATTGATTTCTATACAATAAACCCAGAGCAAGGCCTTCTTGTAAACCAGCGTATGCAGGGATGACTACATTCTGGTTATACATATACTGTGTATACTGCGGATCTTGCTGTGCTGTTGCAAAATCAACACATAAAATGCTTGTAATAAGGGTTAATAAAAATAGTTTTTTCATTTTTAAAAATTTATTTATTGCATAAATGATGCGTTATGCGCGATAATACATATTATCTATTAGTCTATTTGCTATCCTGTGTTTATTCTCCTCTGTTAATGTAAATCCATCCAGTAGATTGTCTTCCAAATACAGGATCTTCATCTTCAAGATTAATCACATAGAAGTATGTTCCAGTTGGAAGGTCATTCCCATTATCAGCCTGACCTCTCCATTGGTTTACATAATCAGTCTGCTCATAAACGAGTGTACCAAGTCTATTATATATTTGAATAACATCAATTCCAGTTCTGGCAGCTAAGAACTCTAGGTCTAAGGTGTCATTAAATCCAGGAGTATCATCTGGAGATATTCCTTGAGAGATGACACAGTTTCCTACGTCAAACAATGATACGTCTATAGAATCTTCACCAGTACATCCAGCAGATGTTGTTGCAATAACAGTGTATACTTGAGTTCCTACAGCAGTTTCTGGAATAGAGAAATCTAATGTGCTAGAGGTCTCTCCAGTAATCACATCTCCATTAAGAAGCCATTGATATGTAACACTAGCATCGTCACTTACAGATGTAAGTGTGTTAGGGAATTCTCTACAGGTAGTGAAGTCTTCTCCTAATGATACGCTTACTGGATCAGCAATAGTAACAGTTATACTATCTGTAACAGAACAAGGGCCTACAGCTATAGTAAGATCGTATGTTCCTGACTGATCTACTGTAATAGTGTTTGTAGTTTCTCCTGTACTCCATAGGAATGTTGCTCCAGTTAAATCTCCACTAACATTTGGAACAATCTCAAAAGAAGCATCGTCACATAATAATTCATCTTGACCAAGGTCTAGAATCGGTACGTGAGCAATTGCTAAGTCTACTATAACTGTTTCTTGACTACAAGGTAGCAACTCAACAACTACGGTATAAACACCAGCTGTTGTAGGAGTAAATTGAGCATCAGTAGATACTGTTGTGTTAGAAGCATCTGTCCATATATAAGTTACCATTGACTGATCAATACTAGAATCAGTAGGTGTAGCGTCTAATAATGGTATCGTATCTGTCGAGCAAATTTCAATAGTTGTTGGAAGATTGTTTGCTAATGAGAATACCTCATTAAGAATTAAGTCAAACTCAACAATACTAAAGCAACTTTCGTCCAGCACTCGCTCAACACGAACATATATTGTCTCTGGGTTTGTTATGTTTGAATATGCTCCAGGAGTTCCAATAGGACTTGCATTTGCTTCTGCGTCTAATTGTGTTGTATGGAATGAGATGTTAAAATCTGCAGGATTTTCACCATCTAAAATAGTAGATATTTGAGAGGTAAGATCAAAAATTTCTACCATATCTCCAAGATCATCACAAAGTTCTAAATCGAGAGGTGTTGCTATAACCGGATTACCACCACTAAATGAAAGTGAAATGTCATCAATGGCAAGGTCATTTCCACAACCACCTATTGAATTATTAACTAATACAATCTGAACTGAAGTATTCATAGCAGAATTAAAATCAATAGTAAACTGTTGCCAGTTTGGATCTGCTTCGTTAGGGATATCACCTGTGTCAATTTCAGCAAGAGTAGCTCCTGAAAGATCTTCAACTCTAAACGTTACGTTTGCAGGAATACCACCTCCGCCACAGATATTTGTATCTGTATCATATACCGTTGTGATAAATGCATTAAAAGTATAGTTGGTGTCTGCAAGTAAATTATCTACTGTTCTTCTGTAAAATTCATCTGTGTTAAAATCTGCATTTACAAATAATGCGCGACCATTTATATCTCCAGGAGTATTGTCTTCAAGATTATCATGCCAACCATTATTTAATTCTGCAGAAGTATTTATAATAGCATACTCTCCATCATTTACTTCTCCAGGTCCTGGGTTAAATGTGTATTGAGTAAACGGTGTTGAAACACGATCCGTACCTGTTCCAAAATCTTCTAAGAAATCAATAACAAGGCAATCTGAATCTATAACACAAGGACTATCTAAAAAGGTAATTGTTACTTCATCCATCATAACACATCCATTTACAGTTACTTCAACAGTATATGTTCCTGTTGTTGTTACGGTAATTGTTTCCGTAGTTTCGTCTGTACTCCATAAGAAAGTAGGATCTGTAACATCTCCAGCAAGTTCAGGAATAATTTCAAAAGAAGCTACATCACAGAATACAAGGTCATCACCTAAATCAAGGGTGTAGTCTACGACATTTGCTGTGACTGTTACATCATCAGAAAGTGTAGTTTCTGTTCCGTCAGGATTTGTAAATGTTAGTGTTGCAGTATATGTAGTTGTTTCAGTTGGACAAACATTAAACATAAGATCATTACTCAATACTGTTCCATCTTCATCTGTCCATGTAAATAATACATCATCATCTAATTCTCCATTAGGAATGAATCTCCAGCTTTCATCAAATGCTTCCCAGTCTCCTGTGTTTCTTCCATCAGGAACTGCAAATTCAGTGAGATCATTACCCATAATTCCTAAAGTGGCAAGTCCATCATTCCAAGCAGCACATACTGGCTTATTGATAATGTTAACTTCTATAACATTTAATGTTTCATAAAGTACAATTTGTTGTGACGTTAATAAGTCATTACAACTAAATTGAGCCACTTCATCAAAGTTTAAAACAAATGTTCTAAAAGGAGCATCACCACTTACAAAGAAGTTAATAGCATCAGGTTCTGCATTTACTCCTGGATCTATATCGTGAAAAGCTCCATAAATTGTATTGAAAGGGAATGTGTCTTGATCGTTGTTAGGAATAGTTTGTGCGGGATCAATATTCCAGTCATTAAACCCACCTGCTAGTGAAGTGTCAAATGAAATTTGACCATTTGCCCCTATAACAAGACCTGTATAATCATTCTGATAATATGTAAATGTAAATGGTAGATCTATGATACCACTCCAAGTATCGTCCATTGTTAAATTTGTAGGATCTCCATCTGTTGGTGGATTAGGACATTCTATTTGCTCTATTCTATAAGACGATGTACCCGTGAATGGTAATGATACAACAGATGCATTTAAATCTACACAAGGATCTTCACAGTCAACTTCAACATCTGGTCCAGCATCAATATCAGTAACTGTACAGTCTATCTCACAAGAGGCGGTGTCTGCAGTTACTATTACATCATCAGAAATCGTTGATGTTGTTCCATCAGGATTTGTGATTGTTATAGTAGCAGTATATGTAGTTGTTTCTGTTGGACATACATTAAATATTAAGTCATTGCTTAATACAGTTCCGTCTTCATCAGTCCAAGCAAATATAGCATCGTCATCTGTTTCTCCATCAGGAACAAATCTCCAGCTTTCATCAAAAGCTTCCCAAGCTCCTGTGTTTCTTCCATCTGGAACAGCAAACTCAGTAAGGTCATTCCCCATAATTCCTAAGGTAGCTAGACCGTCATTCCATGCATCACATACAGGCTTATTGATGATATTAACATCTACCACATTTAGTGATTCATAAAGTATGATTTGTTGAGTAGTTAATAAGTCATTACAACTGAACTGTGGCACCATATTAAAGTTTAAAACAAACGTTCTATATGGAGCATCTCCAGAAATAAAGAAATTAATTCTGTCTGGGGCACTATTTACACTTGGATCAATATCGTGAAAGGCTCCATAAATAGTGTTAAACGGAAATTCTGCACCTGCTCCTTCAGCAGCTTCATCATTAAAAGGTAGTAATTCTCCTGGTTCTGAATTCCAACCATTAGGTTGACCAGCTAGTGCAGTATTAAATGAAATTTGACCATTTGCTCCTACAACAAGGCTAGTGTAGTCATTTTGGAAATACGTAAATGTAAATGGTAAATCTACCACATCACTCCAAAGGTCATCTGTTTCTAAATTAGTTGGGTCTCCATCTGTAGGAGGATTAGGGCATTCTATTTGTTCTATTCTATAAGAAGATGTAGAGGTAAGTGGTAATGCTAATATAGAAGCACTTAAGTCTACACAAAGGTTGTCACAATCTACTTCAACATCTGGCCCAGCATTTATAACGGTACAATCTGTTGGTTCTGGCTCTGTACAAGGAGAGCCATCAGGATTTGCTTGAGTAACTGTAATTGTATCCGTGTTTGAACAAATCCCAAATGATACAGTCACTTCATACGTTCCTTCCTCAGTTATGGTAAGCATCGGAGCTATTTCTCCAGTAATCACAATACCATTAAGAGACCATTCATAGGTTGCTCCTGCAGGATCTATATTTGTTGGTGTAGCATCTAGTGTTACTGTTTCATCAAAACACGTGTTAAAATCATCTCCTAATTCAAAAAGGACAGCAAGAGCTGCAACAATGACAGAGTCTGTGATTACACAAGGGCCATCTGTAACAGTAACTTCATATATTCCAGCAGCAGTAACATCAAGTGTTGGGTTTGTTTCCCCGACAAGTTCTACGCCATTAAGAGTCCATACAAAAGTAGCATCTGCGGGATCTGTATTTGATGGTGTAGCATCTAGAGTGGTAGGATTCTCTAAACAACTATTTATAGTGTCTCCTAAATCTATAATTGGCGCTGTTGCGAAATCTACTACAATAACATCAGAAAAAGAACATCCTGAATTGAAGTTAACAACTACTGCATATTCTCCAGATTGTGTGACATCAAGAGTAGGGTTTGTTTCACCTATAAGAACTGCGTTATTAAAGAACCAAGCGAAAGTAGCGAAAGTGTCAAGAATATCAACATCTAATGTTATAGTGTCTCCTTCACAAGCTTCAATATCATCTCCAAGATCAACATCAGTTGCTGTTATAAACTCTACAATTATATCGTCTTCTATAGTACAATCTGTATTATTAAGACTCACACTTACACTATATGTACCAGGCACTGTTACATCAAGAGTAGGGTTTGTTTCTCCAACAATTTCAACACCATCCATAAACCAAGTGTATGATACAGCATCAGGGTCTTCTGCATTAAGAGTTACAGTATCACCTTCACAAAAGGCATTTCCATTAGATACTAATA
>CAKZKZ010000926.1 GCA_937124495.1 uncultured Dokdonia sp.
ATTAAAAATACTCACATCATCTGAGAGTTGATTCACCACATAAAACAGATCATTGGCTGGATTATACACCATCCCTTGCGGATAGCTACCCACTGCAATGGATCGATTCTCATTAAACCGATTATCGAAGGTATCGGTGGTACTCACTGATAAATCGCTATTCGCTCCCCAAAGACGAACACGCTGCGCGGTATCAGTTGAATTAGTTACTATAAACTGTAGCGATTGAAATTCCTTGGTCAGGTTTTTATAAAACCTTCTGTAATTATAGTGCGAATCTAAAGGGTGTATCATGGCTCATTTATTTAGGTGTAACTAATCGTTTCTTTTTCTTTGGTGTGAGCCTCTATGAAGCGCACTACATCACGGGTTCTTTTTAATTGCGCCTCTCCAACAAGCTCTGGATAGCTTCCAAATATTTGCGTCATGGCATAGACCGCTTCAATTTTTGGAAAGCCATAGTCTAAATATTGTTTGATTCCACACAAATCAGCCGTAGTTTGACTTCGGGTATTTAAAAACCAATGGCATCCTTCATGGGCTAAAATGGCTACTCTGATCGGAATAGTAAACCCTAAAAAAAGGCGCTTTGATATTTGAACCCTCGGCATTAATCGGTGGGTTCTTGCTGGGGTAATCAGTTCTTTACCTGATCCATCTGTAATGGAAGCTAGATAGTGAAACAGAAACTCCCCACTCGGACTATCATAAAAGCCTGTAGGGGTGTGTCCTGCTTTTTGAGCAAATGCTATGGCAAACTTTAAAAAGCGATGTTGAGATTCCGATGCCCAAAGCGAGGCAGCTTCCATAGGAGCAACTTCAAATGAAATCACTGAAAAGTGGCGGTCATGCCTTGCATTTTTATCAAAAATAAACAGCTCCATTTCCTTAGAGGACACGGGGAATCTAAGGGTAAATTCACGCGCTTCGCCTGCTTTTAAAAACCGCGCTTTACGACGCAGATAGAACGTATGCGAATATCTAGGATCATAGGCTTGAATCCCTAATTCCATAGGACGATGCGCTTTTATCCTAATATGGATCACAAAACGCTGTTTATTTGTTGGAATGGGAATAATCATACCTCTTTAATTTGATTGTCTTTTTTTATAAATAATCACCCCAATGACTCCCACGACTAGCAAACCCCCTATGATAAAAAATGCCGTTGGAATGCCTTTACTTTCGGAAGCTATATCCGTCTGCCCATCATTTGATGGAAGTCCTATTTCAAAATCACTAGGTGTATTTAGTGTATCGGTTTTTACGGGGTTTAAAAGAGTATCAACCGCTTGTCCGATCGCTGTCGCTCCACCTATCTCTCGATATACATTGCCTACCTTTTTTGCAAAAAGTTTTTGACGTGCCTTACGAGCGATAACTTTAGGACGTGCCTTACGAGTGGTTCTAAGTTTCTTACGGCGCGCACGACGTCTTTTTCTTTTTTTCTTACTTCCAAAAAAGCTGTCCTCATCCAGATAGATGCCCCTTTGTGTTTCTATACGATCCTGCATATCTCTTAATTATAAAATGTGTAAGATTCGCAAAGTGCTTTGTTGAGCGTCATAGGATAGACTCTGATAGGCTTTGCCCACAAAAGGATATCCCTTAGCCTCTCCAGCTTTGAGAACTACCTCATTCACTAGAGCATCAGTAGTGCCTGTGTTTTTAAAAGATGCAAATAAAAAGCCTGCATCTAGCTCTCCCCCTGCATCAGTTTCAAACTCTATAGGATTTGCTTGTGTATTCATAGTGTGTCTTTTTTTTGTGCATTATAAATCAGATAGCCTGTGATACTTACGCTAATAATGGTAAGTCCGATAATGAGGATCTTTTTCTTTGTACTCATCACACGCTTCGGCTTTTCAGAGGCTACCTCTTTTTGAGCGGTCTCTTTTTTAAGGGCTTTTGCTTTTTCTCTAGCTTTAATTTTTCTGCCTGGGGGTACTCTTTGGACACTCCTGGTTTCCTTTTTACTTTTTGTAAGCTTTTCAGGAGGCGATACCTTTAGTATGGGTGATTTTTTTAAAGCAATACGCCTTGGCCTGCCAAATTGCATGGCTTTTTTTCTTGGTAAAAGAATGCTCATTGCCCCTTTTACAGGTCTGCTTCTTTTGGGTCCTGACATTAGGCGAGTACCAACCCTGTTGATTTTCCTTTTTCTAATCTTTGGATAATAGGGACGAGCTATTCCGCGATGAATTCTTGGTCGCTTGGGCAAACCATACGGATTAAAATCATCATATCCTTCATCCTGTTCTAATTCATCTTCTCTATACATAGCGATCATGGTTTCTATTGTTTGGCAGGGTTATACATCGGTGTTTTAGGGCGAGACATAAATACAGCAACCCCTATTAGAGCCAACAAGACTACACCACCTCCCACCATAAGCATGGTTTGGGTACGCCTTTTAGCCTTTTCTTCTTGTTCTCTTCTAAGGCGTTCTGCCTGTTCTCTTCGGCGCTCTTCATCTCTACGACGTTGCTGCTCTTGCATTCGTTGAATTTGCAATTCTAAGTCCCGTTTTGCTTGTAAAGCTTGGGAGGAAGAAGCACCACTATTACCACTATTATTATTGCTATTTCTTCGTTTCTTTTTCTTTAGAAGACCACCGATAGCCCCGATAGCCCCTTTAATAAGACCACCAAAAAAAGCATCTTCTGCATCTGGCAAATCAAATCCGACCTTGCGTAGCCACACCATAGAATCCACCTCGGTATCTATATGGCGATCTACTAATTTGGAAAGCGCATCGGTAAAACCATCCGTGTCTGATGTCAGTAGTTCTATAGTGGCATCAATGAGTTGTCTTTTGGTGGGAGCGGATTCAAAACCTACTCCATAATACCCTAATAACTCTCTAAGAGCATCACTAGCGGTAAGGATCAAATGACCTATTAGATTGATAGCTTCATTATATTGTTCTTGTGTCATATCTAGCTGTTTTTAGAATAGGAAAAACCCCAACCCATAAGCACACCAATACCAAAGATGCTAGCATATACGCATAGCTCTTTTTTAGTAAGTAG
>CAKZKZ010000927.1 GCA_937124495.1 uncultured Dokdonia sp.
CATGTTTTGTAGAGCAGGTACCTACCCCTTCATTAATAATACTCGCTATGTTTTGTGGGTTTTTATTACGTCCATACGGAAGATGATGGATAAAACGTACTGCATCGTGAAATGTCTTGATGTTTTTTTTTAAAAATGCATCTGAGACGGGTAGTCCTCCTGTTAAGTTGAAGTTAGGTAAACTCATAATAATTTCCCATTTAGAATTAGTTGATCTATTTGATGGTGTCCAAATCTATAGGGAATCGTATTATAGGACTTTTGTGGTGTTGTGATAATGAGGTTGGCTTTTTTGCCTTTGGTAATACTTCCAGTTTCTGAAGCAACATCCATAGCAAAAGCACCATTGATGGTCGCTGCAATGATGGCTTCTTCTGGAGTCATGCGTAATTGGATACAAGCTTGTGCAACCACAAAATTCATATTTCCGCTTGGAGCAGAACCTGGGTTATAATCTGTTGCGATGGCGAGTGGTAACCCTGCATCTATCAATTGTCTTGCAGGGGTGTATGGAATACTTAAAAAGAAGGAGCATCCCGGTAATGCAACAGGGATGGTAGTACTTCCTTTAAGAGCTTCTATGTCTTCTTGGGTTAATTCTTCAAGATGATCTACAGACAGTGCATTATATTTGACAGCTGCCGCAATCCCTCCAATAGCATTAAATTGATTCACATGCACTTTAGGTCGTAATCCGTGCTGTTTTCCTGCATCTAGAATCGCTTCCATTTCTGCTACTGTAAAGTAGCCAGATTCACAAAATACATCTACAAAATCACATAATTTTGCTTTCGCGAAAGCGGGAATCATCTCCTCTATAATGAGTTTGATATAACTTTCACGATCATCTTTATATTCTGCAGGAATCGCATGCGCTCCTAATAAAGTTGCTTTGATGGGAATGTCACTATGTGATTTAAGTCGTGCAATCACACGAAGCATTTTCTTTTCTGCTTCGACCGAAAGGCCATAGCCACTTTTAATTTCTATGGCACCTGTTCCTAAAGAGATTAGATGTTGTAGTCGTTGTACAGCATCATCAAATAAGGCATCTTCTGACATAGATCGCAATCGTGCAACGGAGTTTAAAATCCCGCCACCGCGATTGGCAATTTCTTCATAGGATAAGCCATTGATACGGTCTACAAATTCATCTTCTCGTCCTGTAGCGTATACAAGATGCGTATGGGAGTCACACCACATCGGTAATACAATTTTTCCAGTAGCGTCTATAATTTCTGCATCTGTAATTTCTGGAAGATCTTGCATCGCACCATAGTCATCAATACGGTCCTCATTGATAAGGAGATATGCATTATGTATATGAGGCATTTGGGACATGGCTTTCCCAGATACTGGTGTTGTGAATTCACCAGTAACAAGTAATTGGTGTATATTGGTTATGAGTTTCATTGGAAATTAAAGGTAGTTACTTTATCTCTTATATAATAAAATAAGGAATTGTTTTTTGTATTTTTATAACATAAAAAAAGAAGGCTATGAATAATCATAAAAAAGGGATACATACGATTTGTACACACGTAGGGGAAGTAAAAGATGAGCAGTTTCAAGGCGCTGTATCTCCTATATATATGTCATCTTCGTATGCCTTTATGGATGTAGATGTAAAACGATACCCAAGATATTTTAATACGCCTAACCAAGAAGCATTGTGTAAGAAAATTGCAGCGCTAGAAGGCACGGAAACTGCTATGATTTTTGGAAGCGGAATGGCAGCAGTGAGTACTACCATACTTGCCTTTTTACAACACGGAGATCATATTGTACTTCAGCAAACCTTGTATGGAGGAACGTATAATTTAGTAGTTGAGGAGTTTACAAAATACGGTATAGACTATACATTTACTGATGGTTTGGATAAGACCGCTTTCGCGAAAGCGATCACACCTAAAACAAAAGTGTTATATATAGAAACCCCTTCTAATCCATTAATGACCATTACCGATATGCAAATGGTCTCAGATCTTGCAAAAGAAAATGGAATTGTAACGATGATCGATAATACTTTTGCTTCGCCAATCAATCAGAACCCTTTGAAATTTGGGATTGATATCATGATTCATAGTGCCACTAAATATATGGGCGGTCATAGTGATATTTGTGCAGGTGCCGTAGCTGGGAGTTCAGAACATATTGATCGTATCTGGAATTTAGGAAAAAACCTTGGAGGTAGTTTAAGTGATATGACCGTATGGTTATTAGAACGTAGTATGAAAACCATGGGACTACGTGTAAAAGCACAGAATAAAAATGCAAAAAAACTAGCCAAATGGTTAGATAAAAATGAAGCGATTGATCGTGTATATTATCCAGGATTAAAATCACATCCAGATTATTTATTAGCTACAGCGAAAATGAGTGGAT
>CAKZKZ010000928.1 GCA_937124495.1 uncultured Dokdonia sp.
GTTCGATTCTATAGCCATTAATTTTTACTTGAAAATCAGTCCTACCCAGAAACTCAAGAATTCCTTGATTATTAAGTCTGACTAGGTCCTCTGTACGGTATAATTTTGTGTTAGGAGCAAATGGATTTTCTATAAACTTATTATTTGTAAGATCTTGTCTGTTCCAGTATCCACTAGAAAGTCCCGTGCCACCTAGATATAATTCTCCTAGTACTCCTTGCGGTACTGGGTTTAGAAAACGATCTAAAACATAGGCTTGCAGATTATGTATAGGTAATCCAATAGGAACACTTGTTGCCGTATCGATTTCAGGATTAAATTTGTGATAGATACATCCTATAGTTGCTTCAGAAGGGCCGTACTCATTATAGATGTGAACGTTTCCTTCAAATGCATTAAAAATGTGAACGCCTAATGTTGTTTTGAATTCATCACCTGTAACAACCATCACTTTAATCGTGCTTTTTGAAAGATCTTTTTCTTTTAAAAAACTGAGATGTGCAGGTGTTAATTTTATAAAATCAATTGTATTATCTTCTATGACGTCTAGGATAGAAAGATCTACTGCTGTATCATTTTCTTGATACACATGAATAGTACCTCCGCAAATTAATGGGAGAAATACAGAGTTTGCCGTAATATCAAACCCAACGGTTGTACATAATGGAACCGCTGGTTTCTGTATCCCATGAGTGGTAATGTATGCATATTTTGTCCATTGTATATAGTTAGCTAGTGCTTCATGCGTAATTTTTACGCCTTTTGGACGTCCTGTAGATCCAGAGGTGTAGATCAAAAATGCAGTCGTATCTTCAGGAATCGCAACAAACGGATTTGTCGTCGCATATTTCAACGTGATCTCTTTCAGCGTGTCTGTAGCGAGCATCTGAATAGGAAGTTCTTTAAAAACTGATAGCTGCTCTTTGTGATGCCCGATAAGAATCGAAGCTTCACTATCTTCTAACATATACCTGATCCTGTCTTTAGGATAGGTATATGGAATTGGAATATATGTAGCACCTGTTTTTAGGGTTGCTAATACACTTATGATGTATTCTGGAGAACGCTTAAGCCATATCGCCACTTGCGATCCTATACCTATGTTTTGTGTTAGTAAATAGTGTGCAAGCTGATTTACTTTTTCATTTAATTCTTGATATGAAAATGTCTCCTGACCAAAGACCATACATTTGTCAAGAACATTCTTTTGAACTTGCTCTTCGATACGTGTGATAATGCTAGAGTATGTTGTAGCAGTAGTCGCATTTTTATGTAATACACTAGATATTTGCTCAAACTCTTTTGTCGTCACTAGAGACGGTTGTGCTATTTTTTGTTCTTTAGTAGCTATAAAAGTATCTAGTAATGCAATAAAATGTTCTGGGAGTAGGGCTTGTTTTTGGGTATCAAAAACACGATTGTTAAGATCAAAATACAATTGAATTTCCCCAGTATTGTGTAAATCGTGTACATGTAAGCGTATATGATGCCTTGGGTCGTGATGTCCAGAATGTATCCATTGTGAAAGAACAGGGGTTCCATTAAAATCTGGATAATCAGCATGTATATAATTAAACAAAACATTAAAACTTCTATGCAAGTCAGGAGAAGAAACCCCTGGCGTTGCATATTTTAGAAAGGAATTACTTTCTATTTGTATCTTTTGTAATAAGGATAAGAATGTTTCTTCTTTCTCGATGTTTGCAAACAGAGGGAAAATCTCTACAAAAAAGCCAACAGTTTCTTTGATTTTTTTTGACGTTCTGTTGTGAGTTGGAGAACCAATGACTAATTGCTCTTGATCACTGACTCTATATAAATAGGCAAAGAGTGTCGTTAAAAAGATATTGTATAAGGATAGATGCTCCGTCCAGACACGAATCCCTCTTTCGTTAGCTAATTCTCGTAGCTTTTTAGATCTTTCAAAACCTAAATTTATATACGATCGAGTGGATACTGTATCTGGATCAATCGGGGGATTGTTATATAGGCTAGGAGTAGGAGGACAATTCTTTATTTTGTTTGCCCAATACTCTTTTGCCGTATTCGTTTTAGGGAGTGTACTTTTTGCTTTTTCCTGCGCTATGTACTCTTTATAGGAGGTGTGATTTTCAGAAGTAAGGGATTCCCCATTTATAGATTTTAGATATAGTTGTGTGATTGTTGAAAAAAGAATACTATTACTCCAAGCATCTGTAATAAGATGATGCTGATTGATATACCAGATGTAATGAGAAGTACCTAATTTGATGAGTATACTGTCAAGTAAACTGGTCGTTACATCAAATCGTTTTGTAATCCTATCTTTTTTCCAAGCCTTGTACGCGCTTCTTGAATCCTCTGTATTAGAAAAATCAATAACTTCAAGGTCATACGTGTGATCC
>CAKZKZ010000929.1 GCA_937124495.1 uncultured Dokdonia sp.
TAATAATCAACCTCAATTTTTCAGAGCTATATTCAACGTCTTTATACCATGCAACCATATTAATTGGTAACGGGCGTATTGAAATTACGTATAAAGACCTCTAACGAAGAATTTCTTTTGTTGATATTATTTATGTAGTGTTAGTAAACACCATTCCCAGTGCAAAAAAAGTGATTTTTTGGTATAGAAAGCCTCTGTTTATTGAGTTGTTACTGTAGTTTCAGTAGAATGTATTTTTGATTTCTATTCATGAGTTAACGCATGTTAACTGATTAACATCTTATAAGTCTTATAAACTAGAGAAGTGACTTTAATAACGGTATGATCCTTTTGTATGCTTTCGCGAAAGCGATATACAATTAATTCAAAAAACGATGTAAAACTTTACTTATGGCTGCTGGATCTACGGGTTTTGAAATAAAATCATCACAGCCAGCTTCAAAAGCTCTTTGTATATCTGCTTCTGTAGAGTAGGCAGTTTGCGCCACAATGGGCAATTGTGGGTTTAATTCCTTTAAAGATTTGATAGCATCATGCCCATTCATTAAAGGCATTTGGATATCCATAAAGACAAGGTCAATCGCATTATTTTTGGTATAATAGTCTACAGCTTCCTTTCCATTTTTTGCTCTATGAACAATTAGTTTATGATGATCATATCGCTTTAAAATAGTTTTAAGAAACAAGTAGTTTACTTCGCCATCTTCAGCAATAAGAATTGTGTATTCATCATTTTTTGAAGGTGCCGTTGTTTTTTCATTTGTATTTGCGACAATCGCTTCAGAGGGTACATAAGGAATATCTATTGTAAATATAGACCCTTCGCCTAATTTTGAGGACACCGTGAGATGTCCGTTCATGATAGTACAATATGATTTTGTAATGGAGAGTCCTAACCCTAATCCTTCAAAAAAGCTAGATTCTCCTTTGTTAGATTTAGAATAATTATCAAATATAGTTCGCTGACGTTCTTCAGAGATTCCTATCCCTGAGTCTTCTATCGCTATAGAAATTCTATTTTCACTTTTGCGCAAGTAGATTTTTACATATCCTTTGGGTGTAAATTTAATAGCATTGTCAATAAGATAATTAACCGCTTTTGATAATTTTGCTTTATCAATAATGATTCTGCTTTCTGCTTCAGGTATGGTGTCTATAAGCTCATATTTTAATTCCTTTTTTAATGCTTTTGGTTCTAGGTTTTCAAACGAGTTTCGGACAATCTTTTTGATACTCGTTTGTCTTTTTTGAGAAAAAACCTGACTACTCTGTAGCAATGATATTTCTAAGACATTGTCCATCATTTCCATAAGACGTGTACAACCATCTGTAATAATACTAGAATATTCTTCTTGCTCTTCTAATGTAATCCCCGTCTTATTAAGTAATCCTGTAAACCCCATAATCGCATTCATGGGTGTACGCATTTCATGGGTTATATTATTGATAAAAGACGTTTTTAACTTGCTACTTTCTTCTGCTTTCTTTTTGGCTCTCTCAAGTTCTATAGTTCTAGAGGTAATCTTCCATTTTAAAAATCTATTTATAGCCGTAATGATAATCATTAAAATGGCAATAATAGTAGCAATAGTTATCCAGAATCGCAATTGCATATAAAAAGGGGTAACAACACTATATAACCATTCTTCTCTAATGTCACTTCTTTCTTGAAACGTAATACTTTCAGTTCCTTTATAGATAATACTATTAAGTTCAGGATGATATTTTGTAACAGCGATACCAGGTTTGTATTCGTAATCTAGTATAGAAACGATATGTAATTTATCAAGTTGTTGTGATTTAACAAAAAAACTTGTGACTGCTTTAGGACCTATATAAAAATCAGCTTTTCCTTCTTGTACTAATTTTAAACACGCTTCATCTGTATTACAAGAATCCAATATATCTATAGAAGGAAATTTTGATTTTACATAATCAATGATAGCAAAGCTTTTTGGCATTGCTACTTTTCTTCCTTGGAGATCTTCTAGACTCATACCAAACGGTTGTTCCGTATTTCCAACAACTACATAAGGTGATTGATACAATTTTTCATAAAAATTCAAATACTCTTCACGGATATCATTTCGTTGAATTTCAAGGATGATATCAATTTCATGATCTTTAGCATCTTGTAATACCTTTGCAAAATCTTGATATTCTACGCGTTCAAATGTGTAATCAAGTTTGTCTTCTAGGGTTACTAAATAGTCCAGTAGAATTCCTTCTAATTCTCCAGATTCATCTTTAAAATTATAAGGTGGATAATTGGGGAAGATCGCTACTTTTATGGACTCACTAGTCTCTAACCATGCTTGTTCTTCTGGAGTTAAAATAGGGGAGCTATCTTTGCAAGCAGTAACAATAATCGTCAAAAGAAATAATAGTAGGATTTTTTGAGGGAGTGTTATCCAATATTTCATAAAAATTTAGTTAGTTAAACTAAATATAGACAAAATATACCAGTGCTGTAATATGATATTTTGTAACTATCTGAAAATTAGATTTTAATGTTAAAATTCCATATAAGAATACGGCTTTTTTTATTCCCTTGTTGCATCGCCACTACTTTATGAAAAGCTTTCAATTTATTTAATTGTTTGGATAGCTTAGGAAGGTTTTCACTCTTAGAAATCAAGGTGGTAAAAAAGTCAACTTGATCTTTAAAACCAACACTTTGTTTGATCATTCGTTTGACAAACAGAGCTTCACCACCGTTACACCACAACTCATTAGAAATCCCTCCAAAATTACGACTGGTGTTTTTACCTAGATGTAATCGTTTGTTTTTTTGAAAATTCGTTTTTTGTGCTTCTTCTTCAGAACCAAAAAACGGAGGATTACACATCGTGAAATCAAAATACTCTCCCTCTTGTATGATTCCTTCAAAAATATTCGCAGGCGTTGCTTGTAATCGTATGTCAATAGGAATTTTTGCTTCTTTTGCATTTTGTGTTGCAGTCGCAACCGAGACCTCACTGATATCTGCTCCGACCATCGTCCATCCGTACACCTGTGATCCGAGTAAAGGATAAATACAATTGGCGCCTACACCTATATCTAGTCCTTTACACTCTTTTTTAGATCCCATAAGGTCTGCTAAGTGATGTATATAATCTACTCTGCTTGGAATAGGGGGGCAGAGGTAGTTTTCAGGTATATCCCAATGTTTGATGTCATAATACTGATGTAATAACGCTTTGTTAAGTGCTTTTACAGCTTCGGCATTAGAAAAGT
>CAKZKZ010000930.1 GCA_937124495.1 uncultured Dokdonia sp.
CCTCAACCAAATACTTCCTTTTCCATCTACCACCCAAAATCCCCATCAAATCAGTATTGTTTTCAATGGCGTCAGATTCTTCGATAGTCTTGATTGCAATATCTATATTTCCAGTACCCTCTAAAGCAAATATGTATTTTTTAAACCCTTTATTATCCAGTTGTTTTAATCTATTTCCTAATAAGTTTACATCTTCGTGGTATTTGCCAGCTAAATTATTTAACTCTTTGTGATCAAACCCCAATAGATAATCTTTGTCATTATACAATGCCTTTTTGATTATTTGAAATGAAGTGTCACTAGAGGATAATGGTTTAACCATAGTAACATGATTGCCTTCTGCATAGCTTCTATATTCCTTAGGAAAGGGTTCTAAACTTGATTTGACAGGAACAAATTCATCAAGTTCACCGGCTACTGCAGCAAATATGAATGGGTATGTGCCGGGGAATTTTTCATCCCATTCTTTCCTTAGACTCTTAATAAAGTTTCCTTGATAATCCATGTCTTGAATTTGGTTTTGAAACCATCTTAAAAACCATGCTTTCTTTAAGCCTGCACTTGGTGTTCCGAAAAATAACACATGAGACACATTAGATATATCATTCATATTCAATAATGCCCGTTGAATAACTAGGCCTCCCATACTATGACCAATGAGTGCAACTCTACTATGGTGTGTAAATAAAATGTCAAGATTTGTTTGAAGGTACCTTGAAATTCTATTTATATCTGGGTTGGCGGCCCATATTCCTTTTCCAATATTGGGCATTAAGTCTGTTGAATAACCTATACTTAAAACATCCCATCCGTTTAATTCTTTTTCCCCTAAAATAAATTCAGGCAAAGGATTAAAAGTCGATTCAGGCTTTCCGCAGAAACCATGTACAAAACAAATAATGTTCTTATTTCCCTCCGAACGGAAAGGTATTATCTTACCCTTGTTTTCCCCTTTTACAGATGTAAGTAGTTTATTTAAAACAATTTTTGAAACACCTTTTGCAACTGAAATTGCTGCTTCAGTTAAGATTGATGGAATAGCCATGTATATATAGATTAAATTTTAATGTAGTTATTTTTGAGTAAAATGAATACTTTATTGAATATCATGTTATTTTAGATAATTCATAATGCTGCTCTTCAGCTTGTTAAACAAGGTAAAGTAATTTCTAATTATATACAACGTTGGATAGATATCCTTACTTTAATCTTCTTTAGAAAAGATTAAGTTACAATAAAATTAATCTAATTAAGGATTACTAGAGAAGAGAGAAGTTTCTGTTTTCTGGACTTAATTTTATATTAAAGAAGAAATTTAATTTAATAAAACAATGCTGGTTACACAGTTCTCGGTCAAATTGTAAAGTGATGTACAGGTGTGAATCACTTTTTTGTTTTCAAAAACGTTCGAGTTATAGCTAGATATGCAAACGAAAAGTCATTCCATTTCCAAATTAAAAATGTGACTAATAGAAAAATTCCATTAAAAATAAGGATGAAACCAATAAATGATGGCCAAGTATCAAACGTTGCATTGTTTATAGTATATAAGAAACTATCGCCATTATTAGTATTCGTTATTAAGTGTCGTGTCGCCCAATTGTTTCCTAGATGAAGCCCTATTGGAAAAAATAGTGTTTTTGATTTTAATAAAGCGGTAGCAAATAATAGATGTCCAACAGGAATGCTTATGATTAAAGAAAACATCATGCCTTTATTATTCATTGCCTGTTCGTCTAAAACATGAATAAGCATAAATAGAATAGAAAAAATGATGTTAGCAGTGATTACATTAGATATTTCGATAGTTTTTTTAAATAAATAACCTCTAAACAAAAATTCTTCAACAGCTACCGTTGGTAAAATAAAATAGAGCGCATATAGAATCGTTTCGTAGTTTATAGACTCAGTTACTGCAAACGATTCTCCTGCGTATACTGCTCTCGCATACTTGGTGCCTAATAAAGTGATTGCTCCTATGAGCAAACCAAGAAGCAAAAAAGAGAGATTTCTTATACTTAGATCTAGCCCAATAGCAGTCAGTGATTTTTTATCTGTTTTAAATAATAACCAGGTAACAATACCTAATGAAATTGCTGAAACATACGGGAAATATCGCTTTAAAATGGGTCTGTCTATTAAGGTGCTTATGACAAGTGCTAGCACAAATAACACGATTGCTAAGACAAAACGCGAACTTATAGGATATTTATTGAATAGTGTTTTCATGTTTGATTTCTTTTAAGTGGGTTTTAAAACATTTGAATTTTGATTTCAATAAGAATTTCACAAAAACAAACATTAATATTGATGGAAATAATCCTTTCACTATGGAAAAGTATAATTCGTTCCATCCAGAAAGATCTACTCTTGATATTTCTGTAAATAAAAGCTCACCGTACGGTTGTGATGGATAGAAAAAGGTTATGATTATATTAAAACCTAGATGGAATCCTAATCCTAACGCTATAGATTTGGTCTTTTCAAATGTATATGCCCAGACATATCCTGTACATCCTGTAATCAGAATTACATAGACTATAGGAATCACTTGATCTAAAGCCATTCCGTAAGAAAATACATGATAGATGCTGAAGGATACCGCAGATATCAAAATTGCCTTTTTTGCTCCTATTTTTTGAATAAGAATATACAGGATGGCTCCCCTAAAGATGAGATCTTCTGTTAAAGCAGATTTAAGATGATATATGAATGCTTTATAGGTATCCCCATAATTCATAGGCTTCATTTCCCAACGGATTGACTTCACCAGTGTTTCAATATAAATAGCTAAAAGCTGTATACATACGATACCTACAAAGCCAATTAATAACTGAATGATGTGTTTTTGATTTGGAATGACTCCTAAAACAGTGATGTTTTTTTGCTCAAAGAAATGCAAGAGCACCCCAGAGACTACTATTATGACTAATAATCCTACCATTTGTAACTAAAAATTAAAAAAGATTAATCCGGGCTATGTAATAGGTTTTCTATTGCATAATCAGGGTTATACGCCTTTATTCTTGAGGAAAGGAATTGATAAAGGATACTTATATCTACCAGAATCTAAAGCAGACATTAAATTTTTGATGCTAAAAATAATACCGAAAAGTAGCACTGCCGCTGTTCCAAAAAAGTTGATACCTGGAAACGGAAAAAATAATAATAGCGATATAATGATGAAGAGATTCATGGTGCAATGAAAATTGATCACGGCACGTCCATGCAGATCAT
>CAKZKZ010000931.1 GCA_937124495.1 uncultured Dokdonia sp.
TTCTTTCTTATATGCTTTTAAAGCACCTCGTATATGATCTTTGTTGGTTAGGTTCTCTAAAACCCAAGCTTCTTGTTTCTTAATATGGCAAAAACCACCTGCCATTCCTACTCTTGGATTTTGTTTAAAATGCGAAATGATGGTTTCTATATACTCTGGTGGGAAGATGAGATCTGCATCAAATTTGCAAATAATATCATAGTGCTCATCTAGTGTATTCAATCCTTTTTGAAATGCCTGTATCACTTTACTGCCGGGAAGATGTTTTGCTTCAGCATTTGAATTGACGAGGGATATGAATGAGTACGCTTTCGCGAAAGCGGATATCACCTCCTCAGATGTATCTGTACTGTGATCGTTTACAACCACAATCTTCTTAGGAAGCACCGTTTGCGCCACTAAAGATTCTAATGTTTGCGAAATAAGGGTGGCCTCATTATGGCATGGTATGACAATATATACGTCCATCATGACTTCTTTTTGGTGTATATACATGCACTTGAATCAAGAATTGTAGTATTTGAGCTAGAAACTACCTTTCTAAGAAACTGTATGGTGTGTCTGCAATGTTTGCTAGGAAAAATCTTCTCGTGCATCTTAGTGACTCATTAGGTAGTGTTCGAAGATACTTAATGTCCTTTAGAATGGCAATAATAGAGAAAACCGACTAATATCTATATGTGATTGCATTAATATTCATCCCAGCACCCACACTTGCAAAAAGGATTAAGTCTCCTTTGTGAAGTTCTTGATTTTCGATTTTTCCATTAATAACAAGATCAAATATAGTAGGCACGGTAGCGACAGAGCTATTCCCTAATTTATGAATGCTCATTGGCATTACATTTTCAGGTATAGGGTGCTCACATAATTTGTAGAATCGCTCACAGATGGCTTCATCCATTTTTTCATTTGCCTGATGGATAAAGATCTTTTTTACATCTTCTATTTTTTGACCACTTTTATCAAGACACGCTTTCATAGCTTTAGGTACATTGGTTAACGCAAAATTATAAATTTTGCGACCATGCATTTTGATATACCTTGTGTCTTGGTTTTTTTCTTGATTATTGGATTTTCCGAAAAAAAGAAAATACGCTTCATCATATGTATGCGTAGCAGTTTCAAAAGCTAGGATACCTGTGTCACTATCATCTTGTTCTATAATCGTTGCACCAGCACCATCACTATAAATCATACTGTCTCTATCGTAATCATCTACAACACGAGATAAGGTTTCTGTACCAATGACAAGGCATCGTTTTGCCATTCCTGCTTTAATAAATGCTTGTGCTTGAATAACACCTTCAATCCACCCAGGACATCCAAAGAGAATGTCATACGCAACACAGCTAGGATTTTTAATACGTAAGCTATGTTTTATACGAGATGCTAGACTAGGTACGAGGTCACTTTGAGTTTTGCCTTTTTGCATGTCTCCAAAATTGTGAGCTACAATAATATAATCTATTGTTTCTGGATCTATGTTTGCATTTTCAATGGCTTTTTCGGCAGCAAAAAATCCTAAATCAGATGAGGTAAGGTGATCTTTTGCATATCTACGTTCTTCGATACCCGTAATAGCCTTAAACTTTTCTATAATAACTGGGTTTTCATAATTTATAGAAGATCCGTCACTATTTAAAAATAAATGATTATTAAAATCTTCATTTTTTTCAACTGCGCTAGGAATATAACTTCCTATTCCTGTAATCTTAATACCCATGCTTGGCCTTTTTATTATAATTTGGTAAAAGTAATGAAACTCAATTGAATAGTTAATTCAAGATGAATTAATGCTTACATTTTTGTGAATTTATTGTTATTTCAATGAAAATAATAGAAAATTGATTATTGTGCGTTTAATTTGAATTCTTTTTTGAGAATCCTTAAACAATAATAGCAGATGTATAAACACCTGCTATTATATATAACTTATTCAATAAGATGTTATGCTTCTTCCATGTATTCTTCTATAGGAGCACAAGTACATATTAAATTGCGATCTCCGTAAGCGTCGTCTACACGTCTTACTGTAGGCCAAAATTTATTTTCGGCAATATATGATAATGGATATGCTGCTTTTTCTCTTGTGTATGGAAAATCCCATGTGTCAGAAGTAACCATAGCGAGTGTATGAGGTGCATTTTTCATGACACTATTTGGATCACCAGCAGCCTCATCTATTTCTTTTCTGATACTAATCATTGCGTCACAAAAACGATCAAGTTCTTCTTTGCTTTCGCTTTCTGTTGGCTCTATCATCATTGTTCCAGCAACAGGGAAAGAAACTGTAGGGGCATGAAAACCATAGTCCATAAGGCGTTTTGCAATATCAGTTACTTCAATACCGTGTTCTTTAAATGGACGACACTCTATAATCATTTCATGAGCAGCACGTCCACGTTCTCCAGTATATAAACATTGATAATGTCCATCTAAACGTTCTTTGATGTAATTTGCATTTAAGATCGCGTACTCTGTCGACCTGTGAAGTCCACTTTCTCCTAGCATGGTGATGTATGCATAAGAGATTAAACAAGCTAATGAAGATCCCCAAGGGGCTGCAGATATTGCTGTTATCGCTTGATCTCCTCCAGTTTGTACAACGGGATTAGATGGTAAAAAAGGAACGAGTTGGCTTGCTACACAGATAGGTCCTACTCCTGGTCCTCCTCCTCCATGAGGAATAGCAAATGTTTTGTGGAGATTTAAATGGCATACATCTGCACCGATAGCTCCTGGATTTGTAAGCGCTACTTGTGCATTCATATTGGCACCATCCATATATACTTGTCCTCCATTTTGGTGTATAATGCTTGTAATTTCTTTAATGGCACTTTCATATACTCCATGTGTAGAAGGGTAGGTGACCATTAGTGCAGCCAAATTCTCTTTATGTGCTTCAGCTTTCTCGCGTAAATCATCTAAATCTATGTTTCCATTTTCTAGTGCTTTGGTCACAATCACTTTCATTCCTGCCATCACAGCACTCGCAGGGTTTGTCCCATGTGCCGATGACGGAATTAAACAAATATTACGATGAGCATCTCCTCTTGATTTGTGATAAGCGCGGATCACCATGAGTCCTGCATATTCTCCTTGAGCACCAGAATTGGGCTGTAATGATGTGCCAGCAAAACCAGTTATTTCGGTAAGTTGATCTTCTAGTTTCTTTAGCATAGTTTGATATCCTTGCGCCTGATCTAAAGGAACAAATGGGTGAATATTCCCCCAT
>CAKZKZ010000932.1 GCA_937124495.1 uncultured Dokdonia sp.
GTACAGATGGAATGATTTTTTTATTAAAAAAATTAAAATCTCCTTGTGACACTACTTGCGCATGCTCTACTTTCCAACGCGGATCTTCAATGTTTTGTATGGCTTCTTTATAGGCTCTTAACACTACGACATTAGCACTATCCCCTATTGCATGGGTATTCATTTGGAAACCAGCTTTTGCAATACGTCTCGAAAGATCTTGAATCTCAGACACTGGTGTAATCATTGCACCAAAATGCCCATCTTTATCGCTATACGATTCTTTTAAAGCTGCACCTCTAGATCCTAGAGCACCGTCTCCATATACTTTTACAGACCGCACATTCAAATAGTCAGTTTTTACTTTTCCTGTGGTTAAATAATGATCTAAATTTTCTTGATTATTACTAATCATCGCATAGATCCGCATTTTAAGATCGCCAGAAGTTTGCAGACTGTCTATCAACTCGATAATAGGTTTATTCAGTCCTGCGTCATTTACCGTGGTTAATCCGTAGGAGAAACAGAGTTCTTGTGCGCCTTTTAAGGATGCTATATTTTGAGATCTACTAGCTTTAGGCATTACAGCATCGACCAACTCTTGTGGCCTGTCTACTAATACACCTGTGATCTTTCCGTTTTCTTTTACAATTTCTCCTCCAGCAACGGTGGTCGCTTCAGTGATTCCTGCAAGGTCTAATGCTTTTTGATTTACAAGATATGCATGACCGTCTACACGCTCTAGTGCTACAGGGAGTTCTGGAAATAATGCGTCTAGTTTTTCTTTAGTGGGGAATTCTTTGACTTCCCAGTCATTTTGATCCCATCCTCTTCCTCTTAAGAATGTGGTGGCTGAGTTTGCTTTCGCGAAAGCGGATACACGCTCCAACACGGCATCATAACTCGTGGTGCCTACAAGATCTACAACTTGCAAGTTTTGACCTAGTCCAAAAAAATGACAATGTGCATCAATCAGCCCTGGTAAAACCGTTTTTCCTGAAGCATCTACCACTTCTGAAGCTGTGTACGCCGAGGTGATTTCTTGCGTGGTTCCTACGGCTACAAAAGCGCCATCTTTAATAGCAAAAGATTCCGCTTTCGCGAAAGCGTCATTTACCGTATACACTGTTGCATTGGTGATGATTAAATCTACTTCTTGTTTTGGGGTAGAGCAACTGAATAGCATCATGGATGCTACGATGATTAAAAGAAAAGTTGACTTCATTGTTACACTTTATTTTTTAGTGTAAAAAGATACAAAGACTATAGAGATTAATACATCTAATCTTGAGGATTAATCACGGGCTATTGAAATCTCCCTACATACGCTCAGAAACTACAATAGTTTACTACAAACTGGTTGTAATTTTAAAAGTAACATACGTATTCTTTCCTTGTATTTTTGGCATAAAAGTACCTATAAGATTTATTTTAAAAACTCGATTTCTTATAGGTATAGGAAGTGTACTGCCAATGGTAAATTCTCTAAACCCATTTTTAGCATACATACTCCCTGTTCTATATCCTATAGTTCCGTAAATGGAGAGTTGTTTCTTCTTTTTAAGAGGGATTTTTCGCAAGAGATACAGGGTGCTATAGATCTCATTCATATCGCTATAATATAATGTAATTACTGATGAGAGAAGGAATGATGGGAAAGACACCGATTCAAAAAACTCAAAAGCTATTGTGGTATCGTCTGCCTCTCCGGCAAAGTAATATATAATACCATGAGTTGCCTTTACTTGCTTTTTAAGTGCTATCGTATATGTAAGACTCGGGGTGATCTCTATAGCGTTTGTGCTATGTAAAAGTGGTACACTATTATCAAGCGTAAAGCGCCATTTTGAGTTTTTAAAGGTATAGTTTATCGAAGATTGAATCGTTTGAAATCCTAAAACATCATCACGCCAAATCGTCTGACTATTATACGCCAATTTTATGATGGTAGCATTTCTTTTTTGTGCTATACAGGTACTTATACATAGTACGTATATACCCGATAGAATGATAATATGCTTACAAAAGAGGGTGAAATGACAATTCATTATTTTCCACTTACGAGTCCTTGAATTTTACTCATTATCGTTTGTAAAATTCCGTACACCACTTCTGATGAAAACCCACCTACAAGCGCAAATAGTAATCGATTCAATTCTATAGATTGCTCTCCAAATCCGCTGTGATTTAAAACGACAATT
>CAKZKZ010000933.1 GCA_937124495.1 uncultured Dokdonia sp.
TCCCGATGGCATACTGGCTTTTACTCCCTTTAACACATTACTCAACAAACCCAGTACTCAGCTTACGTTTGACGCCATGCCTTTTCTTATCAAAGAAACACAAACCACATCCCAACTCTCCTGTAAAGAATATCTTAAACCAACCTTACATCTTCAAAGCGACGCGACTGTATTAGGCGTATTTCCTGTTTTTGAAAAATCTTCTTTAGAACTAGAACACTCAAAAGAAGAAGCAAAAGCAATAAGCGCTACATTCAATACAGATCTACTCATGAGTGATCATGCTTCTATTGATAACGCATTTACAAAAGCGTCTCAACACTCCATCCTTCATTTTTCTACACATGCCTCTGGGGGTACTTTTGTGCAACCTGCAAGTATAGCCTTTATTGACAGGCCGTTATATCTCAATGAATTATACAGCAAAAAACTACATCCTGATCTCGTTGTATTAAGTGCCTGTGAGACAGGCATTGGGCGTATTGCCACTGGAGAAGGCCCTTTAAGTCTTGCTAGAGGGTTTCAATATGCGGGTGCAAAAAGTGTGCTTTTCTCTCTTTGGAAAGTAAATGACCAATCGACCGCTGGTCTCATGAGTCGGTATTACACATTCCTGAAAGAAACAACATCAAGAAGCGGAAGTCTTCAAGCATCTCAACTCGATTATCTTCAAGATGAAAACATCCCTAACTTGAAAAAATCTCCTTACTATTGGGGTGCTTTTGTGTATTACGGTCCTACAGATATTCCTGAAGAGAAAAATCATATTCTATGGTGGTGGATTCTGGGTATTTTTGGAGTACTTTTGAGCATTCTTTTGATTAGAAAATATGGCAAGTCTTAGAGAGTTTTTATTAGAAAAAGGATACGTACGTACTCGGTTATTCCCAACACTCACACAACATTTAGAAATTACCGCCAAAATTAATGGTGTAAAAGGTTCTTTTATCCTTGATACGGGTGCATCAAACTCGTGTATCGATTTTGAGTTTGCATCTCATTTTAAATTGATCAGTGAAGAAAGTGAAGTATTGGCTGCTGGAGCTGGCGCTACTGATATGCGTACAGAATTATCTGAAGATAATAGCATCAAAATAGGCACTTGGCAACGACAAGATATTAGCCTTGTCCTCTTTGATCTTTCTCATGTAAATACCGCTTTAGAAAATCACAACACCCCCCCTGTACATGGTATTCTAGGAGCAGATATTCTGAATCTTGGAAAAGGAATCATTGATTATCAGTACACTTGCCTATATCTTAAGAAATAAAATATAGCTTATATTGTAGGGAAAGATTTTATTAAAAATCTCGCCCTCTATGAGAATAATCTTACTTGTTTATCTTATATGCTATTGTTCTGTTTGTCATGCACAAAACAATGAGGTGTATCAAAAACAATTCACCCAACAAGATGGATTGGAGATAGACAATGTTAATACCCTCGAGTTTGACCAAAATGGATTTCTTTGGCTGGGAGGAGGTCCTAACCTATCTCGCTCTAAACTTATAGCAAATACAAATCCAACACTTTTACAACGTTTTAACGGAAATTCTTTTCATACGATCCCATTGCCCAACCAGCAAAGCAATCACATTACCGATCTATACAAAAGAAATGATGGACAATTTTACATCGTCACCAATAATTCACTGTATCTTTTTAATCCTATCAGTACCGAGTTTACACCAGTAAAAGTACCTGAAGATATGGGAATCTCCCCTGTTTTTAAGTATCAAGACAAAGACTATATCATCACTCAAAATAACCTTGAAGTGATTGTCAATATCATACATCCTGATCTACATCTCGAAGAACAATTTCGATTTACTGCAAAGGTCAATCGCATTAAGATAGATAAAGACACGCAATTTATTCCTTTTGAAGATGTCGTCATTATAAGTGACGACAACTTCCCGATCACCTTTGTTACTTGGGAAGGTGATGTCCTAAAAACCATTGACCCAAAAGGCTTTGAAAACAATAGAGAACTTGCTTTACGTAAAAAATGGATCGATGATCATGTCCAAGTAGATGGACAACACTATGTGCTCTTATATAACAATCCTCAAGTATATCGTATAGATCTCAAAGCAATGAGATTAATTCCTATAACTTCTACAGAAAATCAGCTTCCAAGTGATAATTTAAAAACGTACAATGATCAAAAAGGAGGGCATACCATTATATCTTCTTATAAAGACCAATTATCAATACAAATAGTAGATAACACTGAGGAATTAACCTCCGTATATGTAGATGAAAACTTTGGTCCTGCTAGTGGGATTGAAATAGTTTCTCAAGACACACATCGCGATGCTTGGTTCACCACCAACAACACATTACACTATATAAAATTCCCATCAGATATTGTCACGACACTACTCCCTGACAAAGAAATAAGAGCCATAACTGCCCTCTCTCAAAAAGAATATCTTATTGCTACCCAGAAAGATGGATGGCATCTTTTTAATAGTACTAACAATACCGTAAAACCCTACACCGTTCTTGAACAAGGAGACGTTTTAAAACCATACGCCTCTCGTAATTTTTTTATAGAAGGTAGCACGATATGGAGTAATGATACTGCTGGAGGAATTATTGAAACAGATACCTTAACACGAGAATTAAAGTATTATAGACACTACCCAACTATCTGTATGGTACGTCCTACAGACTCTACCATTGTGTATGGAACCAAAGGATACAACCTTATGGAGTTCAATACACATAAGAAAACCCATACCCCTTTAATAGCAACAGACTCCTTAGATATTTATGATTTGGAGTGGCGTGAAGTAGACAACCACATAGTAGCCAGCACAAATAAAGGATTGCTCACCTATGACCTTAGCTCAAAAGAGCACGCATTTTACAACGACCCTACACAACTCCCAGACCCTTTTCTTCTCATGGGAGAATACCATCCTGATTATGGATATATCCAAGGATCGCGCTCAGGGATAGTGACCACATTTGACCTCACAACCAAAGAATTCAAAACCCTATATCAAGACGAATTAAAAGCCGGTATTGCCACTATCCTTTTTGATGATCAAGACAATTGGTGGATCAACACCTTTAACGGTATCGTATCCTTCAATCCTGAATCAAAAAGGACACGTCGTTTTTCTGTAAAAGACGGATTTACAAACAATGAAGCAAATCGATATAGCGCTTTAAAGACCGAAGACGGCTTTTTGGTAGGCACCATACAAGGATTGAACTTTTTTGATCCAGAAAAACTTCAGCCAGAAGTAAATACTGCGCAAATTGTTCCTTTACGTATCAGCACCTATAATACACAAGATAAAAAATATAACGTATCACATAATCAGTACGCTTTCGCGAAAGCGAACTTGGGAGATTCACGACTACCAGGAGAGCGAAGCGGTAAAGCGCAACCCATCACACTCCCGTCAGAAAATCGTGCATTGGAGATTGGTTTTGCCTTGACACAACCTGATGTTACTCGAAATGAACGCTACCGCTACCGCCTTGATGACAAAGAGTGGGTCTCTATAGGAAATACACAATCCATACGATTTCCTAATCTCGCAGCCGGACAGTATATACTTGAAATTGAAGCCTTGGATTTTTCAGGTAATAAAATTGGAGATTCCCTCCTACTTCCTATACACTCTAAAGACTTCTTTTACAAAACCTGGTGGTTTTTCCTAATCATTACAGTACTCATCTCAAGTATACTTTTCTGGATGTTTAGACAACAACAACTTCGCAAACAACTACAAGAAGGGTTTTCACAAGACTTAATGCAATCCCAAGAAGAAGAACGCGCTCGTATCTCAAAAGATTTACATGATAGTGTAGGACAGCAACTCACCTTAATTAAACAACGCCTTCAAGAAAAAGGAGATACAGACATCAGTGAGCTCACTCATAAAACCCTGGAAGACGTACGTCATATCTCCCGTAATCTCTATCCCGCTATTTTAAAACAACTAGGCCTTAGTGGTAGTATTGAACAATTACTCTATGATATAGATGAACAAACAGACCTTTTTGTTTCAGCAGATATAGATGACATTGACGATTTGTTTGATGAAAAAGCAGCATTACATATCTATCGATTCATTCAAGAAAATGTATCTAATGTGATGAAGCACGCTTTCGCGAAAGCCATCTCAGTCACCATACAACAAGAACAAAAAACCATTCGTATCACCATTAAGGACAACGGAAAAGGCTTTGATGTGCTCGAAAAACAAAAGAACAACAGTTTAGGTTTAAAAACACTTCAGGAGCGTATTCGTATCTTAGAAGGCACACTCACGATAGAAAGCAACGCAGAAACAGGAACCGAAACAACCGCACAAATCCCCTATAGCCATGCAAAGAACTGATATACACCTACTCATTGCAGATGACCATCCTTTATTATTAGACGGACTCAAGAATGCATTACAAGCACAAGGATATTCGCATATAGTAGCGGTTGAGAATGGTGCGTTGGCATTAGATTATGTGCAAGAAGAACAACCCGATGTCGCTGTATTGGATATAGAAATGCCGCTGTTAACAGGGTTTGAAGTCATAAAGAAATGCCAAGAATTAAACATTAAAACACGTTTTATTGTACTCACATCTCACAAAGAAAAAGGCTTTATTTTAAAAGCAAAAAAATTAAACATTGCTGGATATCTTATCAAAGACGAACCCTTTATGGAGATAGATAAATGCATTCAAGCAGTTGCTGCTGGAAATACCTATTTCAGTGCTACTTTTGATGCTATTTTGGAAGGGCAAGTCAATCCAGAATTACAAAAAGTAAAATTCCTCTCCCCTTCTGAGCGTACCATCTTACGACTCATTGCAAAAGGCAACAGCTCTAAAGAAATCGCAGATTTGTTGACAATCTCTATACGTACCGTACAAAAACATCGTGCAAACATAATTGCCAAACTAGAATTACCCACTGGTTTAGACTCCCTTTCTATTTGGACCCAAGAACATCAGGAACTTATTCTTTCGCTTTAAAAAACAGAGAATAGGGAGAAAAGAGCAAAGAAAAGAGAGCAGAGATTAATAGCCGAAAGTGGATTCAAGAAGCACGAAACACGACTTAAGACGAAAAGACATAGGACATAAGGTGGATGAATGATGAAAAATAAACTCATAAACTTTTAAACACATAAACTATTCTTCGTCCCTTAAATTCATCAACTCATAGTCCAAAGACAAAATTGTGCTAAAGGCTAGAGGCAAAACACTAAAAATAATCTCTCTGCTCTCTTTTCTCTTCTCTAATAATATATTCTCTCACTGTCACCCTGAGCTTGTCGAAGGGTACTCACACAACTACATCCCCCATCCGACAAAGGCAGGCTCGAAGAGACATACACAAATATGATACCTTTTCATAAAATCAAAAATAGAGTAACACTCTAACGATAGAGTATTACTCTATTTCTATATATAGAATCAATTCAACTATCATCTAAAAATTCACACCTCCCTCAATCCCTCCTTCTTAGGAGGGAAGTATTTATACTTTGCTTTTAATTGCTATAATTTCAAATGTATTCAAAGAAGAGTTTTCCCTCCTAAGAAGGAGGGCTAGGGAGGTGTAAAAAAGAATAGTACATTATTTCATACGCTCCCACTTCACAACTCAAACTTCATAATCGATCATTTCAATACACTTCAAAAGGCTCAGCACAACGCTATTTTCGCTTTAAGCGAAAATTACTCCATCCCCGCTACTTTTCCAACTTCTAAATTCGATATTCAAAAATCTCCAATCAGAAATCAACAATCATTTAGCTACGTACCCCTACGTAGTTTTTGCAGTAGGTACGTATATGTAGAGAAACCTCTTACACCTATTTTTACATCGTAAATTAACATCCCTATTGTTATGAAAAGAATACTACTTATTATTATCGGTCTTATCTTTATGGTAAACAACCTAACAGCTCAAACATTTACTGTAAATCCAGGAAATCACAGCTCGTGGTTTGATAACGCTAGTTGGGTAGGTGGAGTCTCACCTGGTGACATGATTTATCCTGGTCAAACCGTTATCATACCAAGCGGAAGTTCAATCAATTATGATTCGCCTCAACTTATTATAATAGGAACCTTACAAATTGATGGCACTATGAGTTTACCAACGACTGAAGCTACTTCTTTACCTCTTATTGTTGGAGCTATAACTGTTTTTGGAACAATGAATATAACCGGGTCATTGGCTTATAGTCAATTTGCTTCTGGACATATAATGAATCGAATCGTTAATATAGGAACTGTCAATATCGATGGGGGAACGATTACTCGATCACAATTTCTTTTCGATGCAATATTTTTTATAAATACAGAATCAGGTGAACTGAACATTATAAATGGGGGTAGGCTTGTCGCTGATGAAAAATTTATCAATTATCAGATAATAAATGAAGGTTTTATTGACAATCAGGGTCAAATAGGAAGGATTCATAACTTTGAAAATATGGGTACTTTCATTAATGCTGGGAGTTTATCTGTTAGACCATCTAGTTCACCAGCTGTTGGATTAACTGAGCAAGGTATTGCTACCTTTTCAAATTCTGGTAGTTTTACAAATTCTGGAGCATTAAATTTTGATAGCTTTGATGCTTCTCCTCAGGCTTATGAAAGTTCTATTACCGCTACAAATACGGGTACATTTATTAATAACGCTGGTGCCAGTATACTAATGAGACCACGTCAAGTAGATATATTCAATCCTGTCACTTTTACGAATGCACCTGGCAGTAGCTTTACTAATAATGGGGTACTTACCATAACTTTTAATGGAGCGACATTTGAAAATAATACTAATGCTTTTACAAACACTAATGCAGGAAGCATACTCCTTCAAGACAATGCCTTGCTTAATACTACAGGGATTTTTACTAATGAAGGCACTATCACCAATAACGCAAATATGTCGGTCGTTGGTTTTGGAATATTAGATAATGAAGTTAATGGAACAGTTATCAATAATTCAAGTTTCATAAATAATGGCACCCTTAATTCTGTAGGTGTATTTACCAATAATGGTACGCTAACTAATGACGATGTCCCTTCAGTGCCTACTGCAAGTGGAAGAATGAATATAAATGGTATAGGTTTTACGAATAATGGAACCATCGTTAATGACTTTATTATTGAAAATATTGGAACCATTAATAATAATCCAATGGCCACAATTACTAATAACTCATTTTTGATTAATGATGGAGATATAATTAATCAAGGAAACATAGAGGTACTTAATAATGGAACAATAATAAGAACCAGTCCCACAGGTGTATCTACGATAGAAAACAGTGGGAGTATTACGATAAATAATGCAAGTCTCAACTTGAGAAGAACGACTTTAAACAATACAGGCTCGTTACTTCTTACGGGTGTTTCTGAACCCAGTGCTGGTAGACTTTTTATTGAGCAAGCATCATTTTCTAGATTAAGAAACCTACCTGAAGGAAATATTACCGTTGCTACTTTTGGAGAATTACACATTAATCAAGGTGAACTAGACAATGAAGGGGGATCTATAGTTATTAATATGGGAGGATCTATATTAGCACGTGGTGATTTTTTTAACGCATCTACTGCACCTATATTTAGAAATGAGACAGGAGGTACTGTTACAAATAATGGACTTATACGTGCTTGGGATAATGGACGAATAATAAATGGGAATGATGCCGATGGTGGAAGTATCATAAATAACCAGACCATTGCTATTGAAAGTAGAGCAGTTTTATCGAATCGTGGAAATATTCACAATACAACTTCTGGGACTATTAATATGATTGGTGGTGATCAATTAGGCAATATTACAAATAGTGGTTTCTCATTTCAAAATGATGGAACGATTAATATCCAAAGATCAAATGAAGTGGCTATTTTCGCTCCATTTATTAATGCTGGCGATGGTGAGTTTATTAATAATGGAAATCTCAACCTATTAGAAGGAGATGTTCAAAATGAAGGCATACTCAATAATACAGCTACGGGAATTATTACTATTAATTCACAATTTCAAAACGGCGCTCAGAACGAAAACACCACTCTTTTAAATGAAGGAGTGATAACAAGCACAAATAATTTTGAAAATATATTTGGTGCTATTTTTGAGAACAATGGTGATTTTACGAATACTGGAACTTTCTCTAATGATGAAAACTCAACGCTTTCTGGAATCAATAATGCACATACTGGTGCTGTAACAAATGACGGTATACTAGCACCCGGCAGTACAGATAATACCATAGGAATCTATAACTTTGATAATGATTTTACGAATCAAAATAATGCGAGTTTACTTATTGAAATAGATGATGCTTCTACACCAGGAATAGGTTATGATCAAGTAACTGTAAATGGTATAGCACAATTAGCAGGTAATCTTACAGTGACTCTTTCTCCAAATTATCTCCCAGAATTGGGAGATACTTTTACAATTCTAACAGCAAACAGCATTTCTGGAACTTTTGACACTGCAAACTTCCCGCTATCTAATATCCTTACCTGGGAAATCGATTATCAACCTACTAGTGTTACGCTAACAATTCTAGTTAATTGTGATACTCCAGTAACATTTACTGCACCAGATGATACATGCGTAAATACAGCTGTACAAACAGGTATAAGTGGTGGGTTATTTGAAGGTGGTGTCTATTCAGGTCCTGGAGTTACTGATACGGGCGATGGAATAACGTATAGTTTTGATCCAATGATAGCTGGTATTGGAATTCACACCTTAGTCTATACGTTTACAAATCCTTTTGACACTGAGTGTGTTATGACTGCTTCAGACACCATAGAAGTTTTTGCATTACCAGAAGTAGACTTTACAGCTCCAGAAAATCTACCTCTAGATGCAGGCATACAAACAGATTTAAATGGAGGAACTCCAGCGGTAAGTATATTATCTACAACAGTTGCAATATTTATTGATTATGAAGTAGGTGGCTTTCCAAGCTTTATAGGAGGAAATATCGTATTTAACAGCTCCGGGACTATGGTATCCACAGACGTTACTGCAGACAATGATGGTAATGGCAGTATCACAAATTTAGTAGATGCAACTGCTTTGGACGCTACAATAACGTTAGATTTTGGCAATGGTTCAACAGGTACCATTGTTGCAGATGCCCCTATTATAGGAGCATCAGGAAATTTAACGTTCTCAGGTTCTAACTTGGTTATTGATGGAGATGTTTTTGATTTCTTTTCGGGCACAGGGACTGCAAGTACAGCAACAATGGGTTCTGGTATATACGCTGGTCCCGGTGTAACAAATGAGGCTAGTGGAACCCTGTATAGTTTTGATCCAGCAGTTGCGGGTGCAGGTACACATACGATTACATATACCTTTACAGACGATAATGGCTGTGCTGTTACTGCTAGTGATACCATGGAAGTAGTTGTTGACCTTTGTACCTCAACCACCACTTATACCATTGCTGGAGGCTGGGATAATGGAACTTCAAACGCAACTACAAGAGCTATTATAAATGGAAATTATTCAACAGCTATTGAAGGAGATATCACCGCCTGCGAATTGATTATAAATACAGGAGCTATCCTTACTGTTGCAGATGGCAATTTTATAAGCGTAGAAAATAATATCACTATAAACGGAACACTTGATGTAGCCAACACTGGAAGTGTCGTACAAGTAGATGAGAATGCTATTACTATCAATAATGGATCTATAGCTGTCGCGAAAACTACCCCAACCCTAGATGATCGTAATTTTGTTGCCATGAGTAGTCCGGTTACTGCCGAAGCTAGAGATAGAGTCTATGGAAATTCTAGAGCTGTTTTTAGTATTATCCCGAGTAACTTTGTCCCTTTTGCTATTGACTTTGTTGAGTTTCCTGAATTTGAGTTCGCAGAAAATTTCCTAGATGATAATAACGATTACTTAGTCCCTGTTACAGGAAGCATCCCAACCCCTCCAGCAGGCATCGGGCAATTGATCTTCCCACAACCTGAACCCAATGTAGGAGATGGTGCGTATACACTGACCTATACACAAAATGCTATGAACCCCGGAACATTAAACTCAGGAACGATTACGGTGCCGATTAATTACAATGGCCCTGCAACCACCAATAACTATAATCTATTAGGAAATCCGTATGCTTCGGCAATAGATGTGACAGTTTTTATTAATGCTAATGATGCGGTGAATGAAGTGTACTATTGGGATCATATCACCAATCCTACATCAGATCTTCCTGGTTTTGGAACCAGTAATTTCTCAATGAATGATATTTCTATACGTAATGCCATGATGGGAATTGCCGCTGTAAATGGAGGAACACCCCCTGGACAGTTTATGGCATCTGGACAAGGGTTTGGAATCAAAGCAGATCAAGCAGAGATGGTAGCAGGAACACCAGTGGTATTTACCAATAGTATTCGTGTGACAGGAAATAATGATGGTTTTAGAAGTAGCGAGACTAGTACAGAAATCAATAAATTGTGGCTTAATCTAACCACAACGGCTTTTGAAGAAGCTATTTCTCAAACGGGAATTGGTTTTACTTCAGATGCAACGATCGGTTTTGATAATGGGTATGATAGTCCAAGAATCGGTACCTTCTTATCTTTATTTACCACACTAGAAACAGGAGAACAACTTGCGATACAAGGAAGAGAAGTCTTTGATGCTGACATGGAGATCTCACTTGGGTTTTCTAGCACTATAGAAGAGAACATTTCTTATACCATAGATCTCAATAAATTAGAAGGAATACATTTAGAAGAAACGCCTATCTTTTTAATAGATAACCTCCTAGGAACTGTAACTAATCTAAAAGAAGCATCGTATTCTTTTACTTCAGAAAGAGGCATACAGTCAGACAGATTTACGCTTATATTCAAAGAGCGTGACGTATTGGGTGTAGACGAAGAAAGCTTTCGCGAAAGCGGAATCAACCTTTATCCAAATCCATCAGAAGGTCAAATCACACTAGTCTATACTGGAACGGCAACATTAAAAAATGCTGTGATTACTGATGTAAATGGAAAAATCATCAAGCGTATTGATCTTCAAAACTTTAATCAAACACAAACCATAGCTCTAGATGATCTTGCAAGAGGGATGTATTTTATGAGGATCACGTCACAAGAAAACACGGTTATTAAGAAATTGATAATACGATAATGATATACTCCTAAAGTATAAGGAGACATAAACTAAAATGGAATATGGATTGGGGGATCACTAAACCATTTTATAAAAAAGGCTGAACGTAACTGTTCGGTCTTTTTTTTAGTCTATACTCTATTTCATTACCTCGAACCTGCCTGTCGGCAGACAGGGGCGGAAACCTCATCCCATTATCTTCATTTTCATCTTCAATCACTACGTACCCCTACGTAGTTTTTGCAGTAGGTACGTATATGTTATCATACTTCTTACGAGTATTTTTGCATTATAAGAAAACACAACGATCACTAAAAACTGATTGTACAATAATTGGGTGCTCCTAACATATAAGAACACTCACCCTAAAATGGTGTATTGATTGGGGGATCACGAAGCCATTTTATAAAAAAGACCGAACTCACGTTCGGTCTTTTATCATTTACAAAAACAATCTCATTAAGTTATAATAAACTTTCATCTGCAGATGCTACATAACTAGCAGGTACCTTGAGATTGTTCATACGTAAATACACACCTAGTTGTGCTCTATGATGGATGGTATGGCTAATAATTAAATTACGCATCACATCTTGTTTAGGAGCTTCATTTATATAGGTAGTTTCTCCATTTTTTAAGGTCCAAAGGTCAGTAAATTGGCCTTCTTCAAATTGTTCCAGAGCGTTCTTTGCTTGGGTCACATTGGCCTCAAAAAGCGTAATAATTGCTTCTTTTGTTGTTGCTGGTTCAGAAGGTGGTACTTGGCTAAAATCTAAGCTTGATCCTCCTGTAATTGCTGGAACAATGGCTGGGATATTTGCTATGTGATTCATAAGCTTTGTGGCATCCATTGATTTCTCATGGGGTTGATATGCGAAAAACTCATCAGTAATCACATCAAAAAAACGACGTGTGGTATTCATTTCTTGCTCAAAATTTGCAGTAATTGATTTTTTCATGGTACTCTTTTTAAGTGATAGTTCTTGACGCACTAAAGATATTGGGTATTTATAGGCTTCTTATGATACTTCAGCCTTTTTACGTGTCAATATGCCACAATACCTTATATAATTCATACCTATTTTACACCTGTCACTTCTATTTAAAGTCACATCTTATTCTTATGGCATATCTATTTAAATAAATACATGCATATTCTTTTTAAAACCACTTTCAAGGAGTGAAACGACACAGAAGCGTATACTGAGTGACGTCAAAACACCAAAGCATGTGAAGGAAAAAAATATTTAAATACTCATACACAGGCATAATAACAAGCAAAACTATTCAGTAAAAGCATTACTCATTATAATACAAATTCATAGCATATCACACCGATAAATAGACACTCGAAATTCTAGAATACCCATTAGAACATTCAATTTTAACTCCCTAAAACAAAAGTTTTTATATACTTTTAATCAAGCAACAATCCTTTACACACATCATTTTAAAAATTATAAACGAATACTATGAAAAAAAAATTACTCTTCTCATTACTAGTTAGTATTACATTTTTTACAACAAAAGCTCAAATTCAAATAGGGTCAGATATTGACGGAGAAAATGAAGGTGATCGTTCGGGGCGTTCTGTAAGCATTAATTCTGATGGAACGATCGTTGCAATAGGAGCTAATCTTAATGGCACTAATAATTCTCATACAGGTCATGTACGTGTATTTGAAAATATAAATAACACTTGGACACAAATTGGGCAAGATATAGATGGTGACAATGCAGGTGATGAGTCTGGCACCTCTATAAGCCTAAATGATAGCGGAACAATAGTTGCTATAGGAGCTCGTTTTGTAGATCCAACCTTAACTGGACAAGTACGAGTATTTGAGAATACAAATAATACTTGGACACAAATTGGGCAAGATATTAATGGTGAAGAAATACTTAGCTTATTTGGCACTTCAGTAGATTTAAATGCCAGCGGAGCAATAATTGCCATTGGAGCAGTAGGCGTGTCAGATAGTACAGGCCAAGTACGAGTATTTGAAAATATAAATAACACATGGACACAGATAGGACAAGACATTGATGGTGAAAATACAAGTGACCAATTTGGCTTTTCTGTAAACTTAAATGACGACGGCAATATTGTAGCTATAGGAAGCCCTTTCAATGACACCAATGGAGAATCCTCTGGGCAAGTGCGTATTTTTGAAAACATCAATGATAGTTGGGTACAAATAGGACAAAGTATTATCGGAGAAGCAGATCAAGATAATTCTGGAATCTCTATACATATGAATTCTGATGGAACTATTATTGCTGTAGGCGCCACTTTTAATAACAACGTCAACGGATTTACGGGTCATGTACGAGTATATGAAAACACAAATAACACATGGACACAAATAGGGCAAGATATAGATGGAGATGCAGATGATGAGCTTTTTGGAACTTCAGTAAGCTTGAATGACAATGGAACTATTCTAGCTGTTGGAGCTACATTTAGTGATAGTCCAAATGGTGAAGATACCGGACAAGTTAAAATATATAAAAGACAAAATAATAACTGGATACAAATAGGAAATAATATTGATGGAGAAGCAGCTTTAAATTTCTTTGGAGGCGCTGTCTCTTTATCTTCATCTGGAGATACGGTCGCTATAGGCGCTACTTTTAATGATGGTGATACTGGTGTAGATTCTGGTCATGTGCGTGTATTTGACTTAAGTAATGTATTAAATATTGAAGATGTACTATCAGATAATGATATCTTACTATACCCTAATCCCGCAAGCAATCATATTATAATAAAAAACACGCCTATTCCTATTTTAAAAGAGTTAACACTAACAGATATACATGGTCGTTATCTTGAAAATCATAAAGTAACAACTACTATTTCAGATATTCAAATAGATTTAAACAACTATTCTTCAGGAATTTACTTTATACATATACAAACAGAAAATTCTAGTATAACAAAACGCATTATTAAAAAATAGATATTTTATTTAATATCATATACATAAGAAATATGCTTTCGCGAAAGCGATACTTTTTGCATAAAAAAACTCCCATTCAAATAAATGATGGGAGTTTATATATTGAATACTATATAATTTACATTTCTAATGCTTTCTTTATATCTCCATTCATTAAGATATTGATTGG